>CAZRNC010000281.1:0-4423 GCA_964601285.1 uncultured Thermomicrobiales bacterium
TGCAGGAAGTCTCCGAAGAGCTTGCATTGGACGGACATGACGTGAGTGTGCTTACCAGCAACGCGTTTGACCTCGAGTATTTCTGGGACAGTAGTAAACGTCCGGTTAATGCTCCGGAACACGAGGTGTTGAACGGGGTGTCCGTACATCGCGTGCCGGTGGTTCATCCGCCGCTAGGTCCACTTATGTTTCAGGGAAGCCGGCGCCTGATGGGTGAGGCATCCAGGATGCCGGGATTGCCGGCAGGTGGCTACTCGCTCGTCTCCCGACACCTTCCGTACATGCCAGGACTGGAGCGGAAGCTGCGGGCGCTTGGAGTGCTTGACCTCGTGCATATCGCAAACATCGGGATCGAGGGGTTAGGCATTGCCGGAAGTCGTGTTGCCAATCAGAGCGATGTCCCGTACATCTTCACACCATTCATTCATCTTGGGCGGGACAATGACCGAATCGCCCGCAGATACGTGACAATGCCACACCAGCTCGACCTGCTACGCGGAGCTGCAGCCGTGATCGTGATGACCGAAGTTGAAGCAGATTTCGTTATCTCGCATGGTATTGATCCAAATCGCGTCTTTGTTACTGGTGTGGGCGTACACCTAGAGGAGATAACCGGAGGCGATGGGGGAAGATTCCGTGCAGCCCACGGGATAACCGGGCAACTTGTTGGGGTTGCCAGCGCGGTGGCGTTAGACAAGGGGTCATGTGACCTGGTCCTTGCCGTTGCCGCATTGCGTCGGAAGGGGCATGATGTCGAACTCGTCCTGGCAGGCCCACGGTTGCAGCAGTTCGACAATTGGTTCCAGACGTTGCCGGAACGAGACCGGAGTGGCATCCATTTGCCAGGGTTCATCTCGAACGATGAGAAGCGAGACATGCTTGCCGCACTGGATGTGCTGGCAATGCCATCACGAACGGAGTCGTTCGGAATCGCCTACCTTGAGGGGTGGGCCAACCGAAAGCCGGTCATTGCAGCACGAGCCGGCGCAGTGCCGGAACTGGTTCAGGATGGAATCAATGGCAAACTGGTTGAGTTTGGCGATCCATCCGGTCTGGCTCTTACGATTCTGGAGTTGCTTTCTGATGCTGAGCGCGCGGACAACCTGGCGGTTGCCGGGCACCGGATGGTGATCGAGAAGTTCACCTGGCCGGCTGTTGTAGACCGGGTACGCTGTGCCTACGAATACGTGTTGGGCCATCCGATTCAAGAGAGGACATCCGGTGAGTAGCGCACGCAACCAGGCAGCGCGGATTCGGGCGGCAATTCGCAACCGGCATGGATTCGCAAGCGAACAAGATGTGCCGCCGTTGGGTGAATCCGGCGCGCTTGAAGAGGCAGCCGGACTCGCCAGGATTAGCGCACACTGGGGGCTCACATCGAGTGTACCGGTAGTCGGCTCGTTGGTGGTGATCGTTCAACGCGCTTTGCGAATCGGCTTGCGTTGGTACATCAATCCAATTGTCGACCAACAAAATGCATTCAACGAGGCGACGGTTCGCGCGCTCTATGAACTGCGGGCAGAGAATGATGCGCTACGTGCGGAACTGTCCGGTGAGGACGACCCAACGTGAACATTCTGGTTCTGCACTCCCAAGTTCCATTTACCAGAGGAGGGGCCGAAGTTCTGGTCGAAGGTCTTGTCAGTGCACTGATCGACCATGGTCACCAGGCGGAAATTGTCTCATTGCCGGTTGCCTGGAACCCGGTCGAGCGGTTGTTGACTACCGCGCTTTCGTGGAGTCTTCTCGACCTTACGTCGTTCAATGGCCGCCCGGTGGATCTGGTGATTTGCACCAAGTTCCCAACTTGGGCAGTGAACCATCCGAACAAGGCGCTATGGCTCATCCATCAGCACCGACAAGCCTACGACCTGCACGGTACTGCGCTCAGCGAGTTCACCCCGGAAGATGATTCGCAAGCAGTTCGCAACGCAGTGCGGCGGATTGATCAGCGCGGTATTGGAGAGTGCAACCGAACGTTCACGATTAGCAAGAACGTGGCCGGCCGGCTGAAACGGTACTGTGGTCTTGAAGCGGAGACGCTGTATCCACCGGTACCACGCGATGGTCTTGAGCCTGTCGCGTTCCTTCCTTATGTGTTGAGTGTTTCTCGGATCGATGATGCGAAGCGAGTGGACAGCCTTGTCGATGCCTGGCGGCATGTCACTTCGGATCTGAAGCTGGTCATCGCCGGTGATGGCCCTAACCGCGCGGACATTGAAGCCAAGGTTCAGCGGTATGGACTGCAAGACCAGATAACGGTGCTTGGGCGCGTTGAAGACGATGCCGTTCGGGATCTCTATAACCGCTGTCGCGCAGTGTTTTATGCGCCGGTGGATGAGGACTATGGCTATGCTGCTGTCGAGGCGCTGCGGGCCGGGAAACCGGTTATTTCTGCTCCGGACAGCGGCGGAGTTTTGGAGTTTATTGAACATGAATCAACGGGCCTGGTGACGACGCTGGACCCGGAGAGCCTTGCCGCATGTGTTGATCGCCTGGCTGATGAAGCGCTTGCGAGATCGTTGGGCGCAAACGGACCGGACCTGACGCGTGGGCTTTCCTGGTCTGCCGTCGTTGAGAAACTGACGGGCACGTAGGCAATGACTGGAAGCCACCTTGAATGGGTTACTCCACTGCCACCGCTACCGACAGGTATTGCCGGATACAGCGCCGATTTGCTGGCTGCAATTGGGGATCAGTGGGAGGTGGAGGTTGTTCCAGAGCACCCATCGGACAAACTGAACTTGAATCCATTCGTCCGAAGTCGCGGTGGCTCGGCATTCCAGATTCTCCAGATCGGCAACTCCGGATTCCACAGTGAGGCATTTCGAAGGGCCGAAACCGGCAGTGGGTTGCTCGTCTTGCACGATGTGGTTCTTCATCATGCCCGGCTTGCGTCGTTCGTGTCGCGGCGACGCGGCCGGCAATACATCGATTTGATGGGCAGACTGTATGGTGCTGATGGTAGGTCCGCAGCGGCGGACATCCTCCGCGGCGGACGTATAGACGGCGACCGGTTTCCACTATCTGAAGATTTGATCGAACGAGCAGAGTTGGTCGTTGTTCACAGCGAACATGCGCGGCAACGGGTCCTGGACTTGCAGCCTGGAGCAAATGTGGCAGTCGTCCCGATGGGGATTCCATTGCCGTATCTCACCAGTAAAGAAGTTGCACGTGATTCCCTCAATTTACCGCAAGATGCATTCATTATTGTCTCAATAACGCACGTTAATCCGATGAAACGGCTTCCGGTTGTCCTGCGCGCGTTCCGCCGGATGCTGAGAAATTACCCGAATTGTCGGTTTGTGATCGCGGGCGGAGCATCGGATCCCGAAGGACTCTATCGACAGGTCCGCGCGCTTGGACTGGAACAGCATGTCCAGTTTGCCGGATACGTGCCGGATGATGAGGCGCGTTTGCTGGCGAGGGCGGCAGATGTTGCGGTCAACCTTCGCTATCCCAGTACCGGTGAAACGTCGGCGAGCCTGCTTCGATTGCTTGGGGCGGCAATTCCAGTGATTGTCACCCGGCACGGTTCTGCGCTTGAAGTGCCCGAAGATGCGGCGCTCCATCTTCCGGTCGATCAATTGGAAGAGGAGACGTTGGCTGAATACTTGACCTGGCTTGCGGATGATGCCGGGAGCAGGTCTGAGATAGGCGAACGTGCGCGCGAGTTCGTATCGCAGCAGCATTCGATTGGCGCGGCGGTGGATGGCTACCGGTCAGCAATTGACTGTACATGGGGACTTGATCTACCCGGGTTAGCAGATGGACCAGTCCAAGAGGCACCGCCTCGGGTTTCACGGACCAGGTATGCGTCGGGTCCTCATAAAACACCGACTGACCTGGAAGAGGCAATTGCGGCGCAACTTGTCCGGATGGGGCTTGGTGAGCATGATGGTACGATCGATTCGATAGCGATACAGATTGGCAGGTTGGGGTTGGACGATACACAATCGAAGCAGGAAGTCGCTCCCGAACTACTGGAGGTCCTTGCCTGCCCGGTTTGCAAACAACCTGTTGGCCGGCAAGGCGAAGCACTGGTTTGCGAAGGCTGTGGCCGGCATTTCGAGATTCGCAACGGGATTCCGGTCATGCTCGCAAGCGAGTCATAGAACGTTTGTTCGTTTTCAGGCATAATAACAAGCAACGATACTTCACGTGGTGAACCAGGCGGAACGGCAATGAGTGGCGAACGTGTCATAACCGGAAAGACGCTGGATGAAGATGTCGCGCTGGAGACCAGCCTGCGACCCCGGCGCCTTATCGAGTACATCGGACAGGAGCGCGTCAAAGAGACGCTGTCTGTGTTCCTTGATGCTGCAAAGGCTCGAGGGGAAGCGCTCGATCATATGCTGCTCTACGGTCCTCCGGGGCTTGGCAAGACCACTCTGGCCAATATCATCGCGGTCGAAATGGGGGT
>CAZRNC010000282.1:0-4417 GCA_964601285.1 uncultured Thermomicrobiales bacterium
GCGGCGTGCAGTGGCTGCTCGCTCCAATGTCACCGCAGGATGCGGAAGTGGTGTCGCCGGAAATGGTGCGCTCGATCCTCGATGTGATGACTGAGATGTTCGACTATATCGTTGTCGATACCCGGCCAGGGTTCGATGATCTGAACCTGGTGATGTATGACATTTCGGACCTGATGCTCTTGCTGGTGACTATGGACATGCCGGCAATCAAGGATGCACGCCAGTTCCTGGAAATTTCAGAACTACTCGGTTATTCCGGCGACCGCATCCGGGTGGTGCTGAACCGGGCAAACACCTATTCGGGCATTCCATCGGATGAGATCGGCGAGAGTCTTCGTCGTCCGCTTTGGGCGCAGATTCCGGACGAACCGGGGCCGGTGCTTCGAAGTATCAATGAAGGTGTTCCGGTGGTCGCCAGTGCCAGTGACAGCAAGGCTGCACAGGAAATTTCCAGAATGGTCCAGGTTTATCTGGCCGAGCAGGATCCGGAATCGGTGAGCCAGCCTGGCAAGGAGTCGACACGAAAACCATCAATTATGGGAAAACTGCGAGTTGGCTGGAAGCCAGCGTCCTGAACCTGGGATTGGGCGCACGTGGTGAACAGTAGAGTGGAGGGTCTCGGCCGATGTCGTTACTGAAGCGCATTGGAACTACATCAAATCTAGGTGCGACTGAGGCTGAAGAGCAGCCGGTACCGGAAGAACACGCTACCGGACAGCTCGGGATGCAAACTTCCCGGCTCAGTGCCGCAAGAGCAGCGCAAACTCCTGGAAGCGGTCGCCTGGGAGAGGCGCCGGCACAACGACGTCCGGGATCACCGGTCACTCCCAACTCGCGTCAGGATTCATTCAGTGATCTGAAGTTGCGGGTGCAGAACCGGCTGATTGCCGAACTCGACCCCCGCATGGATCTTTCCAACGCAGAAGAGGTCCGTCGAACCGTCGAGGAAACTTTCACCTCAGTGCTGGAATCCGAGGGCCTTGTACTGACGCGGGTTGAGCGGTCCCGCTTGTTCGAGGCGATTGCTGCCGAGATTCTGGGTTTTGGTCCAATCGAGCCGTTGCTGAATGACGACTCGGTCTCTGAAGTGATGGTCAACGGCCCTCGCCAGGTCTACGTGGAACGCAACGGGCGTCTGGAGATGACCGATGTCACCTTCCAGGATGATGATCATGTAATGCGGGTAATTGACCGAATTGTCAGCCCGCTTGGCCGGCGTATTGATGAGAGTTCGCCGATGGTCGACGCCCGGTTGCCGGATGGCTCGCGTATCAATGCGATCATCCCGCCGATCTCGCTGGTTGGTCCGGTGTTGACGATCAGAAAGTTTGCCAAGGATCCGCTGACGACGGAAGACCTGGTGCGGTTCGGCACGATGTCGCCAGAGATGGTGACCTTCCTGGATGCATGCGTCCGGGCGCGGCTGAACGTTGTGGTATCCGGAGGAACCGGCTCTGGCAAGACGACGACGCTCAACCTGCTTTCTTCATTTATTCCAGATGATGAGCGCATCGTCACCATCGAGAACGCGGCCGAGCTGCAGTTGCGACAGGATCATGTGGTAACGCTCGAATCGCGGCCGGCGAACATTGAGGGCCGTGGTGAAGTATCCATTCGTGACCTGGTGATCAACTCGCTGCGTATGCGCCCCGAGCGTGTGGTTGTTGGTGAGTGTCGTGGTGGTGAAGCGTTGGACATGCTCCAGGCGATGAACACTGGCCATGATGGCTCGATGACAACAGCCCACTCGAACGGACCTCGCGATACGTTGTCCCGTTTGGAAACGATGGTCTTGATGGCCGGCGCGGAGCTGCCGGTGCGGGCAATTCGTGAGCAGATTGCCTCTGCCGTTGACCTGATCGTGCACCAGTCCCGTATGAAGGATGGCAGTCGCAAGATTACCGCGGTCACCGAGGTCCAGGGTATGGAAGGTGACGTGATCGTTTTGCAGGACGTGTTCTCCTACGAGCAGACCGGTATTGAGAACGGCAAGATTGTTGGCCGGCTCAAGCCGACCGGGATTCGACCGAAATTCATCACCCGATTTGAACAACACGGCATTTACCTGCCACCGAATGTGTTCGGTGTGCATGAGCGCCTGTTCTCCTAGGCATTACAGCTGGGGATGGGAAGGTAACGTATGGATTCGCAGATGATCAGTGTACTGGCGGCGTTGGCCATTTTCGGGGCTGCTTTGCTGGTCTATGTGGGCGTGCAGTCTTCCCGAGCCAGAGCAGCGACTCCGGAAATGGAAGACCGGCTCGACCGGTTTGGTACCCGGCCAGAGTTGATGCAGGTTGAGGAAGAGATCTCCGGGTCAAACCAGATCGTCGCCGAGCATCTTGAACGTGCCGTACAGGGACGTGATTTCAGCGAGAAGACCAGGCTTTCCCTGGCGCGGGCCGATCTGAAGATGACGGTTGGCGAGTGGCTGAGCATTCGTGTGTTGGCGGCCATTGTCGCCGGGATGCTCGGCATGCTTGTCGGCCGATCCTCGGTTGGGTTGGCGATGCTGTTCTTCCTGATGTTGGCCGGCATGGGATGGATGGTACCGCAGATTTATCTGGATATGCGGGCCAAGAAGCGTCAACAGAAGTTCGTTGAACAGTTGGGGGACACGATCGGGCTGATGGCGAACTCGTTGCGTGCCGGCTATTCGCTGCTGCAAACAATGGAGTTGGTTGCCCGGGAGTCTCCACAGCCGATGAGCGATGAGTTTCGACGGGTCGTTCGGGAAGTGGGGCTTGGATTTTCAACTGCTCAAGCGTTGGACAACCTGATGCGCCGGGTTCCGAGTGAGGACCTTGATTTGCTGGTGAGCGCTATCAGTATCCAGCATGAGGTTGGCGGGAACCTAGGTCAAATCCTGGATGTGATTGGCGATACGATCCGGGAGCGGGTTCGAATCAAGGGTGAGATCGGCGTTCTTACTGCCCAACAACAAATTTCAGGGTATGTGATCTCGGCGCTTCCGATCGTGCTCGGGCTTGGAATGTTCCTGATTAATCGTGACTACATGATGAGCATGTTTGTCTGGCCCTGGATCTGTCTTCCAATTGCAGCGCTTGTGCTGGAGGGTATCGGATTCTTTGTTATGAAGAAGATTGTGGCGATCGAAATCTAGGCGGTATCGGCTCTGCTGTAACAGTGGGGCTGCCTGATAGGAACTGATGATGTTGTGGCTGGTCATACTGCTCATTCTGGTTGTCGCGTCGGCGGCCATGGTTTCGATGGGGATGAGGTCGTCGAGGGCGACGGTGCGCATTGAGGAACGACTTTCCCAGTATGCAGACGTTCCCATCTCGCTAGAAGAGATCGAACTGTCACTGCCGTTTTCCGACCGTGTGCTAACACCGTTTATCCTAAAACTTACCCGCACCGCGGCAAAGATCACGCCCAGATCGAATGTAGAAAGTCTGCGCCAGAAGCTCCTGGAGGCCGGGAGTCCATCTAGAATCGGACCTAGCGAGTTCCTGGGCCTACGGATCGTTGTTGCCGGTGTCGCCGGGGGGTTCTTCTTTCTGTTGTTTGTGGTCACACGAGCGCCGCTTACACAGCTCGTCCTGTTTCCGATTGTCATTGGCTTGATCGGATACATGATTCCGGGAGTATGGCTCAGTCGGAAGATCAAGTCTCGTAAGCAGGAAATTCAACGCTCATTGCCGGATGCCATTGACTTGTTGACGATTTCGGTCGAAGCCGGGCTTGGATTTGATCCCGCACTTCAGCGCGTGACTGAAAAGTGGGACAACGAACTGACACGCGAGTTCCGGCGCATGCTGAATGAAATCCGCATGGGAATGAGCCGTCGACAGGCTCTTCGGGAGATGGCAAATCGGATCAACGTTGATGATCTGAACGTTTTCATCGCTTCAATCATTCAGGCGGATCAGCTCGGTGTGAGTATCACCCAGGTGTTGCGTGTTCAATCGAAGCAGATGCGGATGCGCCGGCGGCAACGAGCAGAGGAAGCTGCCCACAAGGCACCGATCAAGATGCTCTTCCCCATGATCTTGCTGATTTTCCCGGCGATGTATGTTGTCATCCTTGGTCCGGCGGTGCCACAGATCATGAATGGCCTCGCACCATGACCCAGCGCAGGACAATCTTCAGCGAGGGAACGCCGATCCGGAATGACTCGCGAGGGACCATTGTTGCCAGCGACCCGGCTGTTGCGGCGACGTTTTTCTCGCGGGGGCGAGGGCTGATGATGCGGGCGGAGTTCCCCGAGGGGTCGGCATTGGTGATCGATCCCTGTAGCTCTATCCACATGTTCTTCATGCGGTTTCCAATTGATGTGTTGTACATGAACGCCCAGGACGAAGTTGTTCGGGTGCAACATGGCATTCGGCCCTGGCGGGTTGGGCCGCTGTTCACACGTGGAGCACGGTACGTGATCGAGCTGCCGGCTGGTGCT
>CAZRNC010000283.1:0-4407 GCA_964601285.1 uncultured Thermomicrobiales bacterium
ACCGACCCAACGGATCCAACCGACCCGACGGACCCGACAGCCGCTTGCGTGCAGCAAGTGTCAGGTGCCATCTATCTTTCCCTTTGCCTTGATGCAGCCGTGAACATCGGCGACGGGCTGGGGATCGTCGATCTGGGTACCGACGTCTTCACCTGGATCGAAGTCGGCGTCTTCGACAAGCACACCGGACAGTTCATCGTTGGACGCTTCCGGGTGATTGCAGTTGGCGACATCATCGTGCTCCATCCGGAGTCGCTGGCAACTCTTGGCATCGATGCCGACGGTGGCGTCGTGCTGGACCTCGACGGCCTGCTGGAAGCACTTGGGCTGGGGAGCAAAGGCTCCGGCAGCCCGGTAATCGACCTTGATGTTGACCTCGATGCGGATCTCGATCTTGGCTTGTTGCCGGGAACCGGCGCAACGGTCGATGTTGACCTGAATCTCGACCTGCTGCCAGGCAACGACGCCAATACCGATTCCGGTCTGCATCTTGATGTCGACCTGGATCTCGGCCTCGGTCTGTTGGACGACGTGCTCTGTGAGGACGATCTGACAACCGGCCTGACGATCAACGCTGATGTCGATCTCAACCTGGGGCAGAACGACCTGCTGACAATCACGGTTGACGTGACTACCGACTCGAATGCGGCCGGCAATCAGGGCCTGGATCTTGGCGTTGATGCCTCGATCGACCTTGGTCTTGATGGCCTGCTGGGCGCCAGCAATGATGACTGTGACGATACCGGCATCCTGGATGCCGTGCTCGGCACGGTTACCGGTCTGCTGAAGCTGTAGACGAATTGCCGATGGGCCGGGCCGATGATGCTCCGGCCCACCGGATTCTGGCTGCTATGATGTCGCCATCGTGCCGGAGTGCATGGCTGGAGGACATACGTGAGTGGTGGCCAGGCGGATGTAATTGTCATCGGCGGTGGAATCGTTGGCTGCGCCACAGCCTGGTATCTGGCGAGGCGTGGCGTCGCGGTAACCCTGCTTGAGAAAGGGGAGATTGCCAGCGAACAATCGAGCCGGGCCTGGGGCTTTGTGCGCCAGCAGGGCCGGGATCCATCGGAAATGCCACTGGCCATTGAGGCGATGCGGATCTGGGAGACGCTCGAGGAAGAACTCGACGCGGACGTCGAATGGGTCCAACAGGGCAATCTGGCCATCGCCGTCGATGAAGAACGTCTGGCCATCCTGCAGGAGTGGCTGCACGTTGCCAGGGCATTCGATCTGCAAACCAGGATGCTCAGCCGTGCCGAGATTCTGGAGATGGTTCCCGGCATGCTTGGCGAGTATGCCGGCGGGATGTTCAATCCCGACGATGGTCACGCCGAGCCGCGCAAGGCAACCGAGGCGCTGGCCAACGCAGCCCGCCGGCATGGCGCGAACATCCTGACCTTCCACACCGTTGAGGGCATCGAAACCTCTGGTGGACGGGTTGCGGCGGTGCGGACTGATCGCGGTGTCTTCCGGGCGCCGGTGGTCGTCAACGCAGCCGGCGCACGGGCGATGCGCATTGCCAGGATGGTCGGGCTTTCGCTGCCGCAACTGGTGGTGCGGGCGACCGTGGCCGAGACGACCCCGATGGAGATGGTCACCCGGACCGGAGTCTGGGCTCCCGGAACCTCGTTCCGTCAGAAGAACGACGGGTCGTTCTACATCGCCGGCGGTGCGCAATCCGAGTTTGATATCACGCTGGATTCCTTCCGGTATATGCGGGAGTTCATGCCGAACTACCTCAAGAACCGGAGGCTCTTCAAGATGCGGGTTGGTGGCGATCTCTGGAACGATATCGCTGCCCAGATTCCATGGAGCGATGCCCGTGAGCATCCGTTTGCCAACACGGTTGGGATAGAGCCGACGCCGAATATCAAGACTGCCCGCAAGAGCCTGCAAGGGCTACAGCGGTTGATCCCTGCTACCCGCGACCTGCGGATTCGCCGCACCTGGGCGGGGCTGATTGATGCCACCCCGGATGCGATTCCGGTGCTTGGCGGGGCTGATGAAATGGGCGGGTTTATCTTTGCCACCGGGTTCAGTGGCCATGGTTTCGCACTGGGTCCGGTCGCAGGCAAGCTGATGGCCGAGCTGATCGTCGACGGCCAGCCGTCGCTCGACCTGCACGACCTCTCCTACAGCCGCTTCAAGGAAGGCCGCGTTGGCAAGCCGAAGAGTGTGGTGTAGGGATGATTTGGTGCCTGTACCCGGGTAAATGTGTCATGTTCGGATACGGACCCGTACGGGAGAGGCCATGCCTCTCCCTCGGACCAGCACGGCCCGTTTCGTTGCCCAGAGCCGGCTGGATCAAGTGAGGTGGCGCTGCCGCGCCAAGGGAGAGGCATGGCCTCTCCCGTACGACGCGCATTTGTCGACTTATCACAGGTCTATTACCTCTCGATTACTGGCGAACGTAGCGACTGGTTACGAAATAAGGAGCAACAGCAGCGATGGTGTGGACGAACCTGGAAGCAACCTTCGAGAAGTACAGCCAGCACGGGACCGTCGGGGTGAGCGTACATGGGCCAAGTGGGGAGACCTGGTCGCAGAATGGTGACCGGAAGTTCCGGGCGGCCAGCACGGTGAAGATTCCGCTGATGATCGAAATCTTTCGTCAGATCGACCGGGGCGAGCGGACGCTGGATGATCCGCATGCCCTGCTGGCCGGGGACAAGGCTGCCGGCAGCGGGGTGTTGCTGCACATGCACGACAACATCGAGCTGACGTTGCGCGACATCATCTACCTGATGATCTCGATTTCGGACAACACCGCCACGAACATCCTGATCCGCTACGCCGGAATGGATGCGGTCAATGCGACGATCGCTGAACTGGGGATGACCGGCTCGAACCTTGGCCGTGAGATGAAGGGCCGCCCGGCTGTTCCCGGAGAGACGGAGAACTGGGCTACGCCGGACGATTACGTGACCGTTGTGCGCTCGATCATCGAACGAACCGCGGCATCCGCCGATTCGTGCGCCGAGATGCAGGCGATGCTCGAGAAGCAGCAGAACGGGCGGCGCATTGCCCGCTTCCTGCCGGAAGATGACCGCATCACCTGGGGAACCAAAACCGGCAGCATTGCCGGCGTCACCAACGATGCCGGGTTCATCACCACCCCGGCCGGTACGCTGGTTATCGGCGTGTTCTGCGAGCATATGCCCGACCAGCACATCGGCGAGGAAACCATCGGCGCCCTTACTCTCGCTGCCTTGCAGGATGCCGGGATGCTGCCGGGCTAGGCAGGCTTGTCATAGACCAGGGGGTGTTGTCGTACGGGAGAGGCGATGCCTCTCCCTTCGCGCGTCAGCGCGACTTGCGCAACCACAACACTGCTCCGACGAACCAACGGATCGTTCCGATCCGAGGGAGAGGCACCGCCTCCCCCGTACGGGTGCCAGATTGCCTGTGATTCGGTATTGAGCCGTCAATCTAACACTGTCATCCTGAGCGCAGTCGAATGGGCTTCGCTCAGGATGACAGTGGGTGAGTGGCACAGAATATCAGCGTGTGGGCCGCCATGAATAACGGGTAAACCGGTCATTCCTCGTCCGGTTCAGGGTCGCAGGCTTCCTCGTCGCCGTCCATTGGCAGGCGGATGATGAAGGTAGCGCCCTGGCCGGGTTGGCTGTCGAGGTCGATGGTGCCGCCGTGGTGTTCGATGATCTGGCGGGTGATGTAGAGGCCGAGGCCGGTGCCGCTGGCAAGTTGGTGGGCATCCTGTCCACGGGCGAAGGGTTCGAAGAGGCGGTCCTGCTCTTCCAGCGGGATGCCGACGCCCCGATCGCTGACGGTGAGGACGGCGCAATCATCGAGTTCGATGTCCAGACTTAGCCGAATTGCACCTTCGCTTGAATACTTCAGTGCATTGGTGAGCAGATTTGTGACAACCTGGTCGATGCGGGTCGGATCCCAGACTCCGTAGACGTTGGCTGGCGCGTTGACGACGATCTCCCGGCCCACTCCGGCGCTCTGCCCATTCCGGATCCGGTCGACCGTGCTCTGGAGAATCTCGGTCAGGTTGCACGGCTCGGGCCGGATGTCGAGCCGCCCCTGCTGGATTCGTGAGACATCCAGCAGATCGCCGACCAGTTGATCGAGCCGGATGGCTTCACCAAGCAGGCTATCGGCAATGGTTGACAGGTGACTGGAATCGACCTGGTCCTGGGTTACATACCGGTTGAGCAGGTGGGCAAAGCCGGTGATCGTTGTCAGTGGTGTCCGCATTTCGTGCGATGCGATCGAGAGGAACTCCTCGCGCAGGCGGGCGGCCTCCTGCGCTTCGTGGAAGAGCTGGGCGTTTTCCAGCGCAAGCGCTGCCCGGTCGGCAATATTCTGAACGAAGCGTCGATCCTCGATGGTGTAGGGCATGCCGGGCCGGCCCCGGAAGAGGGCGATTGTGCCGAT
>CAZRNC010000284.1:0-4399 GCA_964601285.1 uncultured Thermomicrobiales bacterium
GCAGGATGGTCGTTGTCTTGCCGGTGTCGGTGCGCGCGGTGACCAGATAGGCATCATGGCCGAAGGCGATGCAGGCACCGTGGACCAGCGCGTAGCCATGTTTCACAAACGTCCAGCGCAGAATGGGCTCAACGACGTTGGTGTAGAGGACATGTGGCGACCGCCGCAATACCGGCGAAGCGAGGATGTCGATCGATTCGCCGGCGGTTACGCTGATGGCGAAGCCAAGCGGGCCGAACCCCTCGTCATAGACAAGATGCCGGGCGTCGCCGGATGCTTCCGCTGCCCGCCGGCGGATGGCCGATTTCCGGGAAATCCGGACGGTCATCATCGGTTGGTCGAGCGGCTCCTCGGTCAGGAACGATGCCAGCTCAGGTAGCCCAACATCTGACCGGACCGTGATAATGCCGTGAATGTTGTAGTCATACGCTTGACGTTTCGTTGCCAAAACAGCATCCCTCTTCCAGATCCACGAATCAGAAATGACATAGCGCAGCAGCGCCAGCGCAAGGAGCGACACCAGCACCGATAGCGCGTAGTGGATGGACAGCAGGCTGGTCATCACGACGATGATCGGGCCACGCGCAAGGAGCGCGAGATTGTTGATGCCGAGGAACTTCACCATCCGTGCGCCCAGCCCTGCCGTTCGCCGGCGCGAGGCAAACACCCAGGACTCGGTCAGCCCGAAGTTCCAGAGTGACGAGACCTGGGTGGCAAGCACGACAGAGACCAGATAGAAGAACCCGAGCAGCTCGGTGAGCATCAGCAGCGCGAGGATGTTGACAACGATGCCGGTCACACCGACCGAGAGGAACTTCGCCATTTGCATGCCGTGGGTGCCGAAGCGCAGCTCCATAATGTGCGTCAGAAACCGGAACCCTTCCCGGAGCGAGGCTTTGCTCTCTTCGGCGTTGCGTTCGGCAAAGCGGTAGTCAACTTCCGTTCGCCTGAGTTGCGGGGTTCGAACCAGAATCTCCAGCAGGATCTTGAAACCGCGAGGGCGCAAATTGTCGACATCGATGGCCGCATTCCGGACCAGGAAGTAGCCACTCATCGGGTCGGTTACCTCGCGCAACGGCTGGCGAAACATCAACTGAGCCGCTGAGGTGAAGCCCTGTGAGATCATCGCTCTCGCTGCGTTCAGCCCTTCTGCCTCACCAGAGCCGCAATAACGGCTGGCGATTGCGAGGTCGACATTTTCCTGAAGGACGGCGGTGAGCAGCCGGGGAATGACTTCTGGTGGATGTTGCAGGTCCGCATCCAAAACGCAGGACCAGGCCCCCCTTGCCTTGCGGAGCCCCTCAACGACTGCGCCACCCAGCCCGCCTTCACGCTCCCCCGGTGGCCGGAAGATGACCTGGATGTCGCAAATAGCGTGGGTAGCCATGTCGTTGATAGCCTGGACGGTCAGGTCGTCGTCACTGTCATCCACAAAGATGATTTCGACGAGGTCGCCCCCGGCCGCGTTTTCGATCCGCTCGACCAGTGGGCTGATGTTCGCGGCTTCATGCCGGGTCGGCACAATGACCGATAGCCCACCAGACCCGAGGGGTGTCCGGCGGGCTTGCAGGGTTGTGCTGGTAACAGCTTCCGGTACGGTGAACGTGAAATCGGTTGCAGGAATCGAATCGTAGACGGCATCGCCTGGGTGCATGGTGAACCGTTCCCCACCTTGCGCGGTATCCGCCTCGCTCCGAGGCGAGACGCCGAGGCAGGTGGCGGCCCTGTTGTAGGCCCGACAACACAAGCGGTGCCACCATTGCCTAACGTCGGCCGGTTACACCACTGGCTCAACACAGGCGAGGTGTCCAGATTACAGCCTGTGCGTCATCGCATCCGTCTTTTGTTGCGTCTGGACGGAGTGTATGCGATGAAGTTTTGTGGAAACATCAGAGATCTATGTCAATTTTGCGTGGTCGATTTTTACTATACGTACAGCGTCATCTACGATAGCAAGAATTTCCGCCAGTCCGGGGTTGATGTTGGTGTGTTCGATGCCATCCAGACAGACCCTGGAATACAGTGATCCGTTCTGGTGGAGCATCAGCCACGACGATGTCTTTGCACGGACTGACTCTGCAATCTCGGAGGCGATGATCATTGCTGGATGGGCGTCAGCAGCGGCACGCTCCAGATGATGGGGATTTACCTGCCGGATGTTGAGATCCGGGCGGAGATGGGCAATCGCTCTCCCGAGCGCGTCTCGTTCAAGGAGATAATCCAGTGCTATCAGAATGCTGGGGTCAGATTCCTGTGGGGGTTCGTCCAGGCTGTTCGAGCCTTCTTTAGCATCCATGAAACGCTTTATCTCCCAACGAATCTATGTGACTTGCGGTCAAGACGATGGTAGCGGAACTGCCAGCATCACGCCATAGTAGAAATCTTCTATTTTCGGTGCGGATTCAACCATGTGATTCCGGCGTCTGTTCAACGGTGTGAGGGCAGGTCGGGGGAATCGAAGGCGACAATACCGAGCTGGAGCGCCAGGATCACAGCATGCAACCGGGAGTGTGCGTTGAGCTTCTCCCGGATATGAACGACATGGTTGCGGACCGTGTTCTCACTAATATGGAGCTGTTTGGCAATATCGCGTTCGGTCAGCCCGCCGACGAGTACCCGTAATATCTCGTGTTCGCGAGGGGTGAGCCGGCTGGAAATCTCTTCGGTGCGCCGCTGGTCTTCTCGCCGGCGGGCAGCAATCCGGATCAATTCCATCAACTCCTGTTGCGAGTGGATCATCTCGCCGCTCGCAACCAGCCGGATAACCTGCACGATCTCCGATGTCGAGTTTCCCTTGTGCACGTATCCATCTGCGCCAGCTTCAACCGCCGTGGCACAGAGGTTCCGGTCCAGCGAATCAACGAGGATCAGGATATGAACACCGGGATGTGCCCGGTTGAGATCCGGGATGAGGTTGGTTCCCGGGCCGTCGGGCAGCCCGATATCGATCAAGGCAACATCCACCGGCAGCATCTTCGCCCGGGCGTCCGTTAGCGAACCAGCCTGACAGACGACCTCAAGGTCCGGCTCCTGCCCCAGAATGAAGGACAACCCGTCTAACATGCTTTGGTGATCGTCCACCAGCATCACGCGAATCATCGGATTCTCCGGATAGGTAGATTGGTCCCTGACGCCCGGAACTGAGGCCGGAGATGAAGCCCTGTATCCACCTCCAACCCAGGCATCAGGCACAGCACCTCTGTGCTTGCAACCATGTTGCCCTCTCCCTCGGGATGAAGCTGGAGTCGCCCGAGTCAGATCTCGATATCGCCCTGCTCGATGATCCTCAACGTACTCCAGAATGAGGGATTCCGTGTTGGTTATTTGCAGAATATCACGATTTGCGGTTTACGTAAAGGTGTTGTCATTTGTAAACGTTTGATCCATATAGCCACGTGTGGATGCGCATTGGATGCGAGGGTGTTTGGCTTAGACCAGCCAATAGATGACGGCGACGATGAGGACAACCAGCAGCACTACGCCGGCGACGACGACGGTACATGCCAGCAGGTCCTTCCGCTCTTGTCGTCTCATCCGGCGTCCTTTGCTCTGAACCGGCAGTTGCACCGGCGATCCCGTACGAACGTGAAACCTACCATAAAACTCCGCCACAACCGATTGGCAGACTGGCCATCTTGCACCACACCCCCGCAGGGGTAGGGGCGCATTGCAATGCGTCCGCCGTTGGATACCTTGCGGTTTTGGCTTATACCTGCCTGCTCATTCGCCATCCCGATCCTGAATCCGTCATCCCGAGCCACCCCTTCGTCATCCCGAGCGAAGTCGAGGGACCTCGTGAGTCGGATGTTTGGATACAGGACGTCAGGCACTCGACTGTCGAGGTCCCTCGACTTCGCTCGGGATGACGGGTTTAGAGCGGTCTACTCCTGCTTCAACATCGCGGCGGTTGACGGCGGACGCATTGCAATGCGCCCCTACCCCTGCGGGGGAGCCTCTCTTGAAGTGACCCGGATCCCCACCATCCACACCACTCCAAATGTGTAACCCATGTCCCCGAACGCCGGGGATGTGGATAATGGGGGACAGCGTGCAAACTGATCGAAACACCATAAAAGGAGCAGCACATATGTCGACACCTGACGGGCACTGGAGTAAGGAGCCGGGACGCTGGGAAGCCGGGCTGACGCCGGAAGCGTGGGCCTACATTCCACGGGTAAGCGTGCCGGTTGTCTCGCCGGACCGCAACAGCGTCGCCTGGGTGCGCAGCTACGACGGCCGGACCGACATCCAGGTGATGCCGCTCGGTGGCCCTGCTGTGCAGGTCACTGACTACGCCGCACCACAAGGCGCAGACCCCGGACAGCGACAGGCCTTCCCGATTAGCTGGACCCCGGACAGCCAGCAGATCGTCTACGCCTCGAACCGCCAGGGCAAGCTC
>CAZRNC010000285.1:0-4398 GCA_964601285.1 uncultured Thermomicrobiales bacterium
ACAGGTTGCCGCCGTGCGGCAGTATCGCCGTGACTCCGGTCCGGATCGGCCCGGTTCCCGGAACGAGCGGCCCATCGCCCTCGATCAATGTCGTGTGACCGACCTTCACGCCGGCAACATCAGTGATGGCGTTCAGCTGTCCGGTCGGCATCCTGCCAAGAACTACGCCAGCTTCCCGCGCTCGCAGTCGTTGTTTACTCACACCTACGCTCCTGGCTTAACCGCTTGGATAATCGCCTTGTGGTCGGCAAAGCTGAGGATTTCAACGCCATCAATCCTGATGTCAAAGTAGGCAATCGTTTCCGGCCGTTGAGAGAGGATCCACCCGTCGAGACCTCTCTTTGCTTCCGGAGTCATCCGCGAACGGGCGGTCCAGGTCGGGTAATCGTGGACCCGGTTGACGAACTCGATTGCTTCAATCGCCAGGCCGGCGCTCTCAATGAAGGTCCGCCATTCAACCAGGCTGTAGCTCCGGACATGGGTGGTGTCCCTGCGCCATTCCAGTTCATTGATGAACGCATCCAGATCAGCATCGTCCGGTGAGATCGAATCCATCACAACAAATCGCCCAGCGGGCCGCAGCACCCGCGCAACCTCGTTGCAGAACGCCTGGACATCGCCAAAGTGGTGCGGAGCGATCCGGCAGGTGACAACATCGAACGAACCATCCTCGAACGGCAGGTTCTCGGCATCCGCAATTTCGAAGCTGGCGTTGGTAATGCCTTGCTCCAGAATGAACGTGCGGGCAGCGTCGAGCATCTTTGGGGTCAGATCGCTGGCGGTAATGGACTTGACATGCGGAGCCATTGCCAGCGCCGTGTGACCGCCACCGGTTGCGATATCCAGCGCGTCTTCGGTTCCGGTGGTGCGGGCCAGTTCAACGATCTGGTCAAGATCACGGCCGGAACGGTGTCCCGGCGAGGAAACATAGTCCGCGGCAGTCTGGCCGAATTGCGACCGCACCCGCTCCTTGTGGTCGATGTCTGCTCCGTCGTTATCCATCCACAACCTCATCTTTCAACGCTGCAAGTATCCGGGCTGATGTACAGTTTCGAAGGGCACCTTCCGGCCCGTTCCGATTGGCGAGCCGGATATGGTTTGCCATCAGTGTCGATCAGGGTATCGCATGTTTTACCGCCTTGGCCAGATCGCCTATCGCTTTCGCTACCTCATTCTGGCTATCTGGATTCTGCTATTCCTCATTTCAGTGCCAACTATCCGTAAACTGCCCTCAGTGCTTCAGGTCGGCGGATTCAGTAACCCCGAAATCGAATCAGCACGAGCTCGGGCGCTACTGGAGGATGAACTGCCAGGGTTCTCACCCTCAACCCTGGTCGTGATCTTCGAGTCGGACAGTGTTCACGCGCTCGATCCGGCATTCTCGGACGATGCCAACCGCGTCATCGACGGTATCCTGACCCTGCCCGAAGCCGGCGAGCCGGGACGTTATCAGGACAACCCGCGCCAGATCTCATCGAACGGCATGATCGCCTATTCCACGGTCCCGATCAACCTCTCACCTGAAGAGTCGCAACGGCTCATGCCGGCTATTCGCGATGTCGTGCCGGGAACCGGTATCAAGACGATCCTGGCCGGGGTCCCAGCATTCTACGAAGATGTCGAGACGATCTCCGAGGAAGACCTGCGACGGGCGGAGGTGCTGGCAATTCCGTTCGCATTGATCGCCCTGGTCCTGGTGTTCGGCACACTGGTCGGCGCGGGAATCCCCCTGTTCGTCGGTGGAGTCAGCGTTGCGACGGTCCTTGGCGCGCTCTATCTCCTTGGCCAGCAATTCGACATGTCGATCTTTGTCCTGAATCTGGCAACGATGCTCGGGCTGGGATTGGCGATCGATTACTCGTTGTTTATGACGAGTCGATTTCGGGAAGAGATCGAGCACCGGGACGTTGCCGAAGCCGTTGCAGTGACGACCGGAACCGCGGGCCGGGCGGTCTTCTTCTCCGGCCTGACCGTTGTCATTGGTCTCGGCGGACTCGCCCAGTTCGAATTCATGTTTTTGCGATCAGTCGGGATCGCCGGAATGGTCGTTATCGTCATCGGGATGATTGGCGCGTTGACCCTCCTGCCGGCAGTGCTTGGCATTGTTGGAACGCGGGTCAACCGGCTGCAACTCTTCAAACGCAAGGATGACCGGCAAGGAACCTTCTGGATCCGGCTCTCCAACGCGGTCATGGACCACCCCTGGAGATTCTTCCTGCCGACGCTGACCCTCATGATCATGCTGGGGCTACCATTTCTCCAGGTGAACCTCTCCTCGCCGGACGCGACCATTCTGCCGGAGCGAGTCGCATCCCGGCAGGGGTTTGAGGTATTGCGCCGGGAGTTTGGTGATGGCGAGATTTCGCCGCTGGTCATCGCCCTTGAATCACCCACCAGCGTCACCACACCGGAGAACCTGGCAGCGCTCCACGAAATGACCCGTTGGCTGGCAACTGACGAACGGGTGACCAGAATCGATAGCCTGGTGACACTCGATCCACGGATCAGTCTGGACCAGTACAACCTGCTCTACAACTCACCCGGCGGCATCACCGATCCCTATGTCGCCGTCGCCCGTCACCAGTTGGCATCCGACCAGGCGACGGTTGTGCTTGTCTACCTGCGTGGCCTCGCCGGCGACGAGTCATCCAAGGCGCTGCTCCATGAGATCCGGGAGCGACCGGTCGGCGGCGACTTCACCATGCTGGTCAACGGCGGAACCGCCGAGATCGTTGATGTTGTCGACAAGATGTACGCCCAGTTCCCCTATGTCGCAGCGGTGATTATCGTGACAACCTACATCGTGCTGCTCTTCCTCTTCCGGTCGGTGATCCTGCCGTTGAAGGCGATCCTGATCAACGGGCTGAGCATCCTCGCCAGCTATGGGGCGCTGGTCTTCATCTTCCAGCATGGCAACTTTTCGGAGTATCTCGGCTTCGTTCCGCAAGGTTATGTTGAGGCTTCGCTGCCGATCATCATGTTCTGCATCCTGTTCGGTCTTTCGATGGACTACGAAGTCTTCCTGCTCTCGCGTGTCCGCGAAACCTGGGTCGAGACACAGGACAATCGCCTGGCGGTCTCGCTTGGACTCCAACGTTCAGGAAGGATCATCACAGGTGCGGCCCTGATTGTCGTCGTCGTGACGGCGTCGTTTGTCACCGCCGAGATTGTCCTGATCAAGGCACTCGGGTTGGGCATTGCCATCTCAATCGCGCTCGACGCCACGGTCGCCCGTGCGCTGCTGGTGCCATCGACGATGCGGTTGATGGGCAGGCTCAATTGGTGGATGCCTGGCTGGCTGGCAAAACTGATGCCGAGAAACGAGTTCCACCATTGAGAGCTTTCGGACTGTTGCTGCTACTACTGATCGTGCTGACTGGCTGCTCGGGCGCGGCGGTGCGGGAAGACCCTGCTGAATCTGCCGGCCCAACACCGACACGCGCTGCTGCGGCTTTCATCGAGCCGACTCCGCCTGTCGTCCCGATCGTGTTCCCGGATGATGAAGCGCCACACGACATGCTTACCGAGTGGTGGTACTACACCGGCCATCTCTTCACAGAAACGGGCGATCGTTATGGGTTTGAATACGTATTCTTCCAGGCGAACCGCAGCAGCTTTCCACCCTACTTCGCTTCGCACTTTGCGATCACGGACAACGCTAACGAACGTTTCGTTTACGATGAAAAGTCCGGACCGGACGCGATCCGGGAGACCGAAGCCGGATTCCACCTTGCGCTCGACGACTGGTGGATGTCCGGCGCACTGGGCAACGACCAGCTCTTCGCTACGCTGGATGATTACGCAATCGACCTGACTGTCGTTGCAACCAAGCCTCCAGCGCTCCACAACGATGTCGGCCGGCCCGAACTCGACCCAGCCGGCGGTTCCTACTACTACTCCCGGACGAACATGGCCGTCACCGGCACACTGACCATCAACGGCGAGCAGCTTGCAGTCACCGGCGAAGCCTGGATGGATCATCAGTGGGGCAACTTCATCTCGGTCGGTGCAACCGGCTGGGACTGGTTCTCGGTGCAGATGGAGAACAACGAGGAGCTAACCATTTCGCTGGTGTTCGGACCGGACAAGGAGATCGTCATCGCTTACGGAACGATCGTCTTTGACGATGGTTCGACAGCAAACCTCGAACAGGAAGACATCAGCGTCGAGCCAACCGGTAGCTGGCAGAGCGAACGCACCGGCGCTGTTTATCCTTCCGGCTGGCGAATTTCCGTGCCGGAACACGGGTGGGAGCTGGAACTTTCCCCGACAATCCGGGATCAGGAACTCGACACGACCGCCTCAACCGGCGTCATTTACTGGGAAGGTGAAGTCGAGGTCACGGGCACGGTGCGGGGCGACAGCCTGACCGGTTTGGGTTATGTTGAACTCACAGGC
>CAZRNC010000286.1:0-1367 GCA_964601285.1 uncultured Thermomicrobiales bacterium
TGTTGCAGTGCTTCGAGCGGAGATGTCTGACCTACACGCCGGAGAACCCGGATGGCTGGCAGGTTGAGGCGGGGAACGTCGGATTGCACTACTTCATCTGGCGATACGGGGAATAGAGGATCAAGCGACCATCCCCCACCGTCATCCCGAGCGCAGTCGAGGGACCTCGAGAGTCGCAAGGTGACTGCACCCGGCTAGATCCGAGGCTCGAGGTCCCTCCACTTCGGTCGGGATGACGGAAGGGGGAACGGTGTTCGTTGTTTAAACCGGCATGGTTCCAGCGAGGTGGCGCTGACGCGCCAGGGCGACGCATGGCGATCGCCCGTACGAGGGGCTATCTCGCAAGTTCTACCGAAACCCCACCGCCAGCAGGGTCAGCACCAGCAGGCCGAAGGCGACGCGGTAGATCGTGAAGATCGCCGTTGAATTGCGCACCAGGAAGCGCAGCAGGAAGGCAATCGAGAGGTAGCCAACGACGCCCGAGGTGACGATGCCGGCGATGAAGACCGAAGTCTGGTCGCCGAGACCGTTCTCCAGCATGTTGCGCAGTTCAAACGCAGCCGCGCCGACCACCGCCGGCACACCCAGCAGGAACGAGAACCGGGCGGCAGACTCACGCCGGAAACCGAGAAACAGACCAGCAGTAATCGTGCTGCCGGAGCGGGAGACGCCGGGGAAGAGCGCCAGCGCCTGGGCCAGACCGATCAGGAAGCCATGTTGAAGGCGGATATCCTCAATCCCCCGGCTCCGGTTTGCTACTCGTTCGGCGACTGCCATCAGCACGCCAACCAGCATCAGCGCACAAGCAATCAGGATAATTGCCCGATCACCACCACTACCGGAATGGAAGAACTCCTCGATACGATCCCCAAATGTCAGCCCGACAACTGCTGCCGGCACTGACCCAAGAATGATCACCACCGCCAGGAACGACATCGGCTCGGCAAGTGGTTTGCCCTTGATGATCCCTTTCGGCAGGGCAACCGCCATCGCGAAGAGATCGCGCCAGAAATAGATGACAACGGCCATCAGCGTGCCGACATGGACACCCACATTGAACAGCAGGCCCGGCTCATCCCAGCCCAGCAACCACGGTACGAGAATGAGATGACCGGAACTGCTGATCGGCAGAAACTCGGTAATCCCCTGAATGATCCCCAGCAGGATCGCTTCCCAGATACTCAACGGTCCTCACCAACGGTGAAAGGTTCAACTCCTCGTTTCGATAGAGAGGGCCCGCACGGTGGGTTTGTCATCCTGAGCGAAGTCGAAGGATCTCTTGTCCGGATAGGTTGGCAGGTGTCGAGATCCTTCGACTCCGCTGCGCTTCGCTCAGGATGACAGTCTATGCAGGTCTCTCTGGTTCA
>CAZRNC010000286.1:1377-4380 GCA_964601285.1 uncultured Thermomicrobiales bacterium
ATCCCCAGCAGGATCGCTTCCCAGATACTCAACGGTCCTCAATCTGACGGTAAAAAGTTCAACCCCTCGTTTCGATAAAAGCGACCCGCCATGTTGATTTGTCATCCTGAGCGAAGTCGAAGGATCTCTTGTCCGGGTGCGTTGGCAGGTGTCGAGATCCTTCGACTCCGCTCAGGATGACAGTCTATGCAGGTCTCTCTGGTTCATGAAACAACATGTTGAACGCTAAACATCCATGCCACACAGCCAGCAACCCTGCCAGATTGGCAGGGCGGCGGCAATGGTCTTTCGTACGGTATTCAGGAATTACACCCGGTCGAACCGGACACCGCGGATCCGGCCGGCATGGACGGTGAAGCCAGTCACCGTACCCTGGTCGTTTCGCTGGAAGACGGTTTGCATTCCGTCGCTCGCGAAGCAGTCCGGACCGGCCGGCATCAGGTGTTGCGGCTTGTGCCGGCGTCGTTTGAGAACCAGTTCCTGGCCATCCACATCGACCTCAAACCGGGACAACACCTCATCACTCTTATAATTGCCGGCATACTCCAGCATCTTTGCCGGTGTGGGAGCAACCGGGGTCACCAGGTCAAATGGCCGGGAGAACACGCCGGTCCAGGACAATCCTTGTCGAACTTCCGGCGTGCCGTCCACAACATCCAACGTGAAGCCGGCCAGTGGGTCCTTCTCCATCGCCACCTGGCCTGCGCCGGCAGGAACGAGTTTGGCGGTGTGCTTGAAGCCGGCTTCCAATCCGTCCTCATTGATCGAGAGCCGCAACAGGTCACCGGTTTGACGATTTCGGTAGATGCCGGCCCACTGTTCAAGGTTCTCAATCTCTCCGACCGGGTCATCCCAGGGCGCCGACTCCAGATGGTCAGCCAGCAGCACGTCCAACACCTGTTCGGATAGCCGGCGGGGATTCATCTCGCCGAGATTGCAGAGACAGAAGACGGCGACCTCATGCTCCGGCGCACGCATGAAGTGTGCCCGGTAGCCGGCGTCGGCCCCGCTATGCTCGATCAGCTCAACGCCACGATAATCACGCCGGGTGAGTCCGAACGCGTAGCGCAACACTTCGCCGTCATTCAAAACGCCGGGTGTCACCATCAGCTCGTGGGTCTCGTCACTACCGATCTGCCGGGTGCGGTAGTTCTCCTCCCACCGCTGGAGGTCCTCAACCGTTGTGAAGAGGCTGGTGGTGCCGTCAACATCGAAGACAGGAATGCTAATCCGGAAGCTGCCATCCTCCCGGCGCTGGTAGGCCTGGGTGCGCCCCTCGACGATCATCGTGTGGTCGTTATGGACGTGGGTGCGAGTCATACCAAGCGGCTTGAAAATGCGCTCTTCGGTGAACTCTGGCAGCGATTTGCCAGAGACCCGTTTGACGATCACCGAGAGCAAGGTGTAGCCGGAGTTGCTGTAGAGATGTTCATCACCTGGCTTGAAATTCAGCGCCTTCTGGCGAGGCAGGATATCCAGGACATCCTCCTCGCTGATCAGATCGTCCTCACGCCAGCCGGAGAGCCGCAGCAGGCTCCACATATCGCGCAGTCCGCTGGTGTGGTGGATGAAATGGCGGATCGTGATTGTCTGGCCATAGTCCGGAAGCTCCGGCACGTACAACCGCACGTCGTCATCAAGCGAGAGCAACCCCTCCTCCGCCAGCAGCAGGATTGAGAAGGCGGTGAACTGCTTCGAGATTGACGCAATATGGAAAATCGAATCCGGGGTGATCGGAATCCCGTGCTCCAGATTGGACATGCCATAGCCCCGCGCCCAGGCCAGCTCGCCGTCGATCACCACACCCAATGAACACCCAGGAGAGTCCTCGTTATCCCACTCGGTAAAAACCGCATCTATCGCGGCCTGTTGCTCACCGCTCAACATGTCAACCATGACCCGGATACCCTTTCGTGTCCTGGCGACGCTCGGTCGCCCGTACGCAGACTCCGGAATGATCGTACACCGGGAGGCTTTCTATAATGCGGGCCGGCGGACGAGCTTGTGGAGTTCGATGGCCAGGATAATCGTCGCGGCAACCGGGACTATCCGCAGCCAGGCATCAAGCTGGATTGGTTCGACACGCAGAATGTACTGGGTTGGCCCAAAGTAGAGTGCTCCGATATGGATCGCCAGGGCGGCAACGGCGGAGATAAGCAGGAACCGGTTCGAGAACAGGTTGATCCGGAAGGCAGAGCGCGTTGTCGAGCGAGCATTGCCGACGTGGAATGCTTGGAAGATAACCATCGTCGTCACGGCAATCGACTGTGCCTGGACAATCGACCCATACTCCCGCAAGGCCCAATCGAAGAGCCAGAGTGTTCCGGTTGCCATCACAATCGCGGTGATGCCGATCCGTTCCCAGTGCAACCGCGAGAGGATGCCTTCCTGTGTATTGCGCGGCTGCTGGCGCATCAGGTCTGGTTCGGGTGGTTCAAATGCCAGCGCAAGGTCCTGAACACCATCGGTAACTACATTGATCCAGAGCAACTGAGCCGCCACGAACGGCAGGGGCCAGCCCAGGAAGAGCGTTGACAGGATCGTCAGGATCAATGCCACGGCTGTAGAGATCAGGAAGAATGTCACCTTCTGGAGATTGTCGAAGGCGACGCGCCCCTCCTCGACGGCCGCCGAAATGCTGACAAAATTGTCATCGGTCAGCACCATATCGGCCACATCCCGGGCAATATCAGTTCCGGCAATACCCATTGCCACACCGATGTCAGCCGCTCGCAGCGCCGGCGCATCATTGACGCCATCCCCGGTCACTGCCACCACTTCACCATGATGCTGCAACGCCTGGACAACTCGCAGCTTGTCTTTCGGCGCAGCCCGCGCATAGACAGCCACGTCCTGGACAACACCCCGCAGCTCGTCATCGCTCATGCCGGCCAGGTCCGATCCGGCCAGGCAGGGTGCCCCGTGACCAGCAATCCCCAGATCGCGGGCGATTGCCAGCGCTGTCTGGGCATGGTCACCGGTAATCATGACGACACGAATGCC
>CAZRNC010000287.1:0-4374 GCA_964601285.1 uncultured Thermomicrobiales bacterium
GAAGTTCGTCCGGTTTCCAGTGGTTCACGAACGTTGAAGGATGCGCTGAACGAGGCGATCCGCGACTGGGTGACAAATGTCGAAACGACCTACTACCTGATCGGCACCGTCTCCGGAATGCACCCGTATCCGATGCTGGTCCGGGATTTCCAGATGATCATCGGCCGTGAAGCACGGCAGCAGATCATCCAGAAGACCGGAGACCTGCCGGATGCAGTCATCGCCTGCATTGGTGGAGGGTCGAACGCGATGGGCATTTTCCATGAGTTCGTGCCTGATGAAAGTGTTGCGTTGATCGGAGCGGAAGCAGCGGGCCACGGGCTGGAATCTGGCAAGCATGCGATGAGCCTGTCCGCCGGCAGGGTCGGGGTCCTGCACGGTGCGCGATCCTATTTGCTGCAGGACGAATATGGCCAGGTGATTGAGGCGCACTCGATTTCGGCCGGATTGGACTATCCAGGCGTTGGGCCGGAGCTTTCATATCTGAAGGACAAGGGCCGGGCGCAGTTTGAGGGAGTCACCGACGCTGAAGCATTGGAATCGCTCGAGTTGCTCTGTCGCACCGAGGGGATCATCCCTGCGTTGGAATCGTCCCACGCGGTGCATCTGGCCGGGCGGTACATTGCCCGGAACCCGGAACTGAAGCAGATTATCGTCAACCTCTCCGGACGCGGAGACAAGGATATGCACACCGTGGCGCAGGCGTTTGGAGTGACACTATGACGACGACAGCATCTCCCAAGATTGTGGACACCAGGATCACCCGCGTGTTCGAGAAGACACGGGCAGAGGGCCGGGCGGCGATGATGCCTTTTATCACCGCCAGCTATCCGGAACTGGACAGCACCGGCGATATGGTCAAGGCGCTCATTGAAGGTGGCGCGGACCTGATCGAGGTTGGCATACCGTTCAGCGACCCGATTGCGGATGGTCCGACTGTCCAGCGATCCGGTCAGCGATCGCTGGATAACGGGTTCACGCCGGCTCATGGTTTTGCGGCTATTGAGCAACTCCGGGCAGAGGGTATTGATACTCCGATTGTTTTCATGGGATACTACAACCCGGTTCATGCCTACGGGTATGAGGCTTACGTTGCAGAGTGCGCCAGAGTTGGCGTCGATGGTCTGATTATTCCGGACCTGCCGCCAGAGGAAAGTGACCAGCTTCTTGAATCCTGCAGCCGGCACAATATCCACCTCATCTACCTCCTCGCGCCGACGAGCACGCAGGAGCGAATGGACGAAGTCTTGCAACGTGCCAACGGCTTCATCTACCTCGTTGCCGTTACCGGAATCACCGGAGCTCGAAGCGACTTACAGGCTGGGCTCGCCGACTATGTCGCGCGGGTGCGGGGGAACACCAGTCTACCGCTAGCCATCGGATTCGGAATCTCAACGCGTGAGCATGTGATCGCGACTGAGAAACTGGCCGATGGCGTTATTTGTGCGAGCGCGTTGATCGACAGATTGGAACGCGCACCGTCTGAAGAGCTGCTGGTGGAAGCACGAGACTTTGTCCGTTATCTCCGCGGCAGCTGAAGCCAGCGGGCAGAACAGCCCGTGGAGAGGTACACAGATTTCATGACCTGCCGGGCTATTCGCGGAGCAACAACCGCGACATCGAACACTGCCGAGGATATCCACGAGGTAACCACCGAAATGCTTCGAACACTCCTGGCACTCAATGAGCTTGGAGCCGATGACCTGGTGAGCCTCTGGTTCACCACAACGGTTGATCTGAACGCGACCTTTCCGGCGGTCGCGGCCCGCGAACTTGGCCTCGACCAGATTCCTTTGATGTGTGCCCATGAGATGAATGTACCCGGCGCACTCGATATGGTGGTCCGGGTTCTGGTTCACGTGAACAGCGACAAGAAACCATCTGAAATTCGACACGTCTATCTACGGAGAGCGATTGAACTGCGCCCTGAGTGGGGAGTGGAACCGGTTGCGGCGGAAGCCTGAGCCACCGGCGTCGCGATGAGAGGGAATACCAGTGATTGTCATAATGAAAACCGGCTACGATCAGCGCGAGCTGGAAGCCGTCATCAACCGCATTGAAGAAGAGGGGCTGAGGACCCACCAGTCGATTGGCGATAACACCGCCATCATTGGTGTTGTTGGCATCCCGCTTCCGCCGGAGCTCAAGCAGTCGCTTGAGGCGATGGGCGGCGTCGAGAGCGTCCTCCGGGTGACCAAGCGCTACAAGCTGGCCAGCCGTGAGTTCCACCCGGCACCGACGACGTTCACCGTCCGCGATGTCACCGTAGGTGGCGACGAGGTGGTGATCATCGGTGGGCCCTGCTCGGTCGAATCCGAAGAGCAGACCATGGAGACAGCCAAGGCAGTCAAGGCAGCCGGTGCCCGGATTCTCCGGGGTGGAGCCTTCAAGCCGCGCACCTCGCCCTACGAGTTCCGTGGACTCGGAATTGACGGGCTGAAGATTCTCGATAATGTGCGTGCTGAAACCGGTATGCCGATTATTACCGAAGTCCTGACGCCATCAGATGTCGAGGCTGTTGCTGAATACTCCGATATTCTCCAGATCGGCGCCCGCAACTGCCAGAACTACCTGTTGCTGGAAGAAGCCGGCAAGACCAACCGGCCGGTCATGCTCAAGCGTGGCATGAGTGTCCAGATCGAGGAGTGGCTCTCGGCCGCCGAGTATGTGATGGCCCAGGGCAACCCGAACGTCATCATGTGCGAGCGCGGTATCCGCACCTTTGAGCCGATCACCCGTAACACCTTCGACGTGTCGGCGATTCCGGTCGTCAAGCGCCTGAGCCATCTTCCGGTGTTCGGTGATCCGAGCCACGGAACCGGCAAGTGGTACCTGGTGCCGGCGATGGCGATGGCCGCGATTGCCAGTGGTGCTGATGGTCTGATGATCGAGGTCCATCCGAACCCGGACCACGCCAAGTCCGACGGCGCACAGTCGCTGACGTTCGAGAACTTCGCTGCGCTTATGCCGCAGCTTAGCTCCGTCGCCAAGGCCGTCGGCCGCACCTTCGCCGAGCAGACCGAGTTCGCCCTGGCGGACTAGTCCTCACGTGATGCAACCGGGGGCCAGGCGTCTGACGCCTGGCCCTGTTTCGTCGCTTGCGAACGATGAGTGTGGACGTATTGAACGTCGTAGCATCCCCGCATGGTTAGGTGTGCATCGCATGCGTCACCATTCGCATCAAGTTAAGACAGGGCGGCGCTGCTACATCCGTCATCTCGACCTTCCACTTCGTCATTCCGAGCGCAGTCGAGGAATCTCGTCACCGATCTTACGAACGTGATCGAAGCGTTGACGAACGGGACTGTTCCTCGAAATCGCCCGTCGAACGGATTCTCCACTGGATCAAGCTGGTTGGACGAGATTTCTCCGCTTCGGTCGAAATGACAAATTGAACCGGGCACGCACTTCGTTTGAATTGGCTTAACTTGATGCGAATGAGGCACATTGCAATGCGTCACCAGTACCAACTAATTCCTGTTTTGGCTTGTACCTGCCAGTTTATACGTCATCCGGAGCGAAGCCGAAGGATCTCGAGCCTCGCAACTTTCCACGTGAGGGCAAGCCTCATGGATCGAGATCCTTCGGCTTCGCTCCGGATGACAGTGCAGGCGGGACGGTTTCTGATTGCGCTTGTCGTGGCATCGAGCGCGGACGCATGCGATGCGCCCCTACCCCTACGGGGACGCACAGGCACAGAAAAGCCGGCCCCGAGGGGCCGGCTTTTCGGGTTTTTGGACATTCACCGCGAGGTGAGCAGCTTAGCTGATTCCCTCAGCGGTGATGCCCGTACCATGACTACTCATTACTTGGCATCACCTCCTTCGCCCTGCGTGGTCTATGCGAAAGAACGTTCAATGAGAGGTAGCTTATCAGGCATCTCAGACCGTGTCAATGAACCCCACTGGCTAAGGTAGCGGCGGAATGGTCAACTCTTGACCAACCCAAATATCGTTCGGGTCTGATAGCCCATTTACTTCAACAAGAACCGAGATATCCAGGCCAAAACGGGCGGCAATTCCATAGAGCGTATCGTTCTCGGCGACGACATACGTTTCCGGGCGCTCTTCGACTGGTGCTGCTTCAGTTGCTTCGGCGACTGCTGTCGGGTCGATCGGGGTTGGCGTCACGATGGTGATTGGTGGAGCCGGTGTCGGGGACGCGATTGGATCCGACGCACCCGGCGTTGAATCAGCTTCGTCATCGGAGAGCGGGTTGCTGCAACCTGCCAGCAAGAGGCAGGCACAGACTAGCATCAGGGCAAACCGGAAGAGCCTGGGGTGCAATCGGGTCACAAGAAACTCCGTCAAGGATGGAACAGCCGTCGACCATCAAGGATAGTGCAGCCGGTTGCCTGCTGCCACCGGCTCAGGT
>CAZRNC010000288.1:0-4370 GCA_964601285.1 uncultured Thermomicrobiales bacterium
GCCAACGAGTGGCTGGATGTCAGGATGCATCTCGCCCCTGACGGCTCAAGGCTATTTGTAACCCAGATCGTTCGGAGTCAATTTGGCGGCCAGAATTATCCCGAGATCAGTACTCATGCGTTCAGTTTGCCGCAGCTTACGTTTGGTGAGACGATTCCCCACCCGGACGAGGCAAGGGAAACAAGCTGGCGTGGGCTGACCGTTGAACCGGGTAGATACATTCTGCACGGGGTGCGAGGGGTTTCGCAGGAACAAATGGAGCCGGGCTACCAGTTCCTGGACCTTGAGAGCGGTACTCTCACCGAGATCCCGATTTCGGTCTATCGCTATCGTCAAGGGAACCCGTACTACATGCTGACGATCCCGGATAACTCCGGCCGGCGGGTCTATCTGATTGGGCAGGAAACCGGTCAGGTTGCCGTGATTAATCTCATTGAACAACGATTGGAATACCAGTTCACAATCGATACCGGACGCTATTTCGGGCAGTTTGGAACGGGTGCCGGCCAGTACGCATTCGGTAGCCACCATGTTCTGTCGTTCGACGGAACCACGCTGTATATCCGGGCTGTTGGACCAGACTTGATGCGGCACGGCGACACTGAATATTCCACTGGCATCTGGAAGATCGATCTGCATAGCTGGACGATTGTCGATTTCCTGCAGCTTCCAGGTGATGTTCGGGAGATGATCGGAACCTCCGATGGGGCAGATCTGATCGTCTCCACCTGGTTCTACGAGCAACCGGGTATTTCGCCAGCAGAGTTGCGAACCTTGCGCGTCGCGACCGGTGATGGATTGGAGGTGGTTGACCGTATCGACCGACCTTCTGCTACGCAACTCACCTCGTTGGCTTCGCTTTATCGCAGTCAATACGGGCAGTCGCCGGTCGTCAATAGCGTAATGCCAGAGGATGTCGAGAACTTCACGACGATGCCGGCGTATGAATCCACTCTGGGTGGCAGCCCGGCAAGTGGAGTTCCTTCCAGCATTGTCGTGCGGGTGCTACATCCGATGACCGGGGAGCCGATGCAGGCGACTGGCGGTGGTATCCGGTTCGACTTCCGGTCGCAGATCATCGCCCGGGTGCGCGCCGAGAGTGGAACAAGCCGGCTGGTAGCGCTATCTGGCATCGAACCGGGAGTCTATCGAGGTGGGTTGATCCTGCCTGAAGATGGCCGCTGGACGGTTGATCTCATCATCGACAGTCCAACTGGACAGCGGACCATCGCGCTCCATACCGGCGAAATCTCGATAGGTCCAACATTTGCCGGCAGCGATGGCAATAGTTACCTGTTGCGCCTGTCGACTGTTCCGGAAACGCTGGTGGTAGACGAAGAGGCTGTGATCAGACTTCGGATGGTGAACGCGGACACTGGTCAGAGGTTGCCGGCCGGCGTCGATTTCAACGTCGATCAACCGGTGCTGAACGGGGCTCCAATCGACGAACTGCCGGATGAAATGCGTGTAACCGTCAATTACCTCCAGGGCAACAAGGTTGTCACGCTAACGCAAATTTCCCGGAGCACCTGGGAAGGTGTTGCGACGTTCAGCGCTGCCGAAATCGTCGGGACGGTCATCAACATCCAGGTGCGCGGCGCAGCCAGAATCACTACTCCCGGCCCGGATTTGCGCATCGTAAGTGGTGAACCGTGACAGCCGGCGAGAACCAACCTATGCTGGCTGGTGTAGGAATGGACAGACGCGAAGAACTCCGTGGGGGGCCGTCCATTGGAGGATACCGAGCTTGCTGGGCGTGCCCGGCAGGGCGATGTTGCCGCATACGAAGAGCTGGTGCGCCGCTATCAGGAGGTCGCCTTCCGGGTGGCCTGGCTGATTACTGCTGATGCCCAGGAGGCGGAAGATGCTGCTCAGGATGCGTTTATCAAGGCCCACCAGGCGTTGCACCGATTTCGAGAGGGCGCGCCGTTCCGGCCATGGCTGCTGCGCATCGTTGCCAATGAAGCCCGTAACCGCCGGCGGTCATCCGGGAGGAGATCCAGGCTGGCGCTTCAGGTTGCCGGGGAGCGCCCTTCGGGGGACGCGGCCCCGTCTCCCGAAGGGATTGCTCTGGCTGGCGAAACCCGTCAGGAATTGCTCGATGCCATTGCCCTACTCGACGAGATGGACCGTCTGGTGATCGCCTACCGCTACTTCTTCGACATGAGCGAATCCGAGATGGCAACTGCGCTTGATTGCCGGCCCGGCACTGTGAAATCCCGGCTCTCCCGGGCGATGGCACGATTGCGCCAGCAAATGGATCTGGAGGGCAGCGTCGATGACTGATCAACAGCTTGCCGATGCCCTGCGTTCGCTGAGTCCACAGATCGCCTATCCACCAACACCGGATCTGACCGGTGCTGTGAAGCAGGGGATTCAGCCGTCTCGCCCGGTACGCAGGATGCCGCGTTCCGGCCGGTTGGCGGCGATCGCTGCCATGCTCGTTGTCGTCCTGCTGGCTGGCGTGTTGCTTATTCCGGAAACCCGCTCAACCGTTGCCGACTGGTTCGGTGTGCCGGGCATCGGCATCTGGTTCGAGGATGAACCGGAAGAGGTCCCGGTGTATGGCAAGCCTTTCCACCTTGGCGAACGGGTGACGCTGGACGTTGCTCGAGCGGAAGCCGGATTCGATGTTCTTGTTCCGGAATCCGAACTGGTGGCCGAGCCGGACGAGGTCTATATCATCCGCCAGTTCACTGGCAACATCATATCGTTCGTCTATCATGCCAATGAAGACATTCCCGAAACCGAACAGACCGGTGTCGGCATTTTGCTGACCCAATTCGCCGGGCACTTGCACCAAGGGATGTATGGCAAAGGTGCGCCTCCCGGAGTGATTGTCGAGGAACTGGAGCTGAACAGCTTGCACGCATACTGGATTTCCGGTGAGCCACACACCTTCTATTGGTCCCGCGACAACGGCGGCACCGGCCAGGACCGGCTCCGCATGGCCGGCAACACTCTCCTCTGGCAACAGGGTGATATCACACTCCGTCTCGAATCCGCCCTCGACCGCGATACCGTCCTGGCGATTGCTGCATCAATGAAGGAATAGTGTTGCAGGTCAACCATGTCGTGGTAGCCTTTGACAGCTTTCCGATAAGAGGATGAGGTTTCCGCATGTGTGCATCAATTCGACTACGACTGCAGTAGGCAGGCCATCGCCGACCGGTCGTAGTATTCAAATCCAAACTCTATAGACAAAGACTGAAGTCCCAGCGAATGGCTCTGCCAGAGATCCGTGGAAGTGTGTTGCTTCCGCGGCTTTGTCGTGTCGATTTCGCGTTGGGAAGAGGTTGTCATGTCTGCAGAGTCTCGCCGGAGTGTCATCTATTCGCAGAACTTCATCAGAAGCCGCAAGGTTGCTCGCCGGCTGGTGTCACGATCCAGCATCTCCGGGTCGGATACGGTGGTGGAAGTCGGACCAGGGCGGGGAATGTTGACCGTTCCGCTTGCGCGGCAATCCGGACATGTCATCGCGGTTGAGAAGGATCCTGTACTGGCCGGCAATCTGATCACGCGGCTGGACAACGTTAGCAATGTCACCGTGTTTCCCGGCGACTTTCTCTCGTTGCCGCTGCCGTTGACCCCGTACAAGGTGGTTGCGAACATCCCGTTCAACATCACCGCCGATCTGGTCCGCAAATTCACTCGAGCAGAAAACCCACCGGACGACATGTTTATCGTTGTTCAGAAAGAGGCGGCAGACCGGTTCATCGGCATGCCGGAGGCAACCATGTTCTCGATCCTGCTGTATCCATGGTTTGAAGTGACAATCGACTACGCGTTTCGATCAACTGACTTTGTGCCGGAGCCGAGGGTCCGGATCGTCCTGCTGCGATTCAGCAAGCGAGGTCCACCACTGGTGCTGCCCGAACATGCCCGGTCGTTCAGGGATTTCGTCACGTTCGGGTTTACCGCCTGGCAACCGGATATCTGCCGGGCGCTCACTCCGGTGTTTGGTCGTGAAGCGTTCATCAGGCTGGCACGGGAGTTTGGAATCGACCCCGGTTGCCGGCCGCGTCTGGTTACAGCCGAGCAGTGGCTCCTGCTTCACAATGAGCTCGTTGCTGATCCACGATTTGGTGCAGGGCGAGCGCGGGTTGCCGGTGCGGAAAACCAACTTCACCAGCAGCAATCCCGGCTGGAGAGGCCCCGCAGAACCAGAACTTCACGGCGGCGCAGGTAAGCGTTTGTGAGGCATGAGGTGTATCCTCAAACGATCGAAAAGGCAGAGAGGATATGGGGTGCGGCATGACCACGACCGAGAGAACACGACTGCTGGGGTGGGATGGTTGTCTGAATGCGCGGGATCTTGGCGGGTATCAGACACAGGATGGAAGAGAAACGCGATGGGGCGCGGTAGTGCG
>CAZRNC010000289.1:0-4363 GCA_964601285.1 uncultured Thermomicrobiales bacterium
GTCATGCGAGAGTTAGGTTCATTTTCGTAGGGGCGTCTTGCATACGCCCGTCTGGTCCCCGAGGCGCGAAACCGGGCGTATGCAAGACGCCCCTACGAACGCTTCTGGTAACACGTCACGGTACGCTAGTCAGACTACTCAGTAGAGGGCCACAGGGAATCTGTCGTACGGGAGAGGCCATGCCTCTCCCTTCGCGCGTTAGCGCGACATGCTCAACCACGACGCTGCTGCAACGAACCGGCGGATCGTTCCGATCCGAGGGAGAGGCATGGCCTCTCCCGTACGACAAGTTCCCTGTGGGCTGCTACTCAAGATGACAGTAAAAGAGGCGTTCACAAGCCAAAACTGCAAATAATTTGAACCGGTGAGGGCTATGCGTTCTTCATCTCCAGATAGTTGATAAGCGCGCGGACACCGACGCCGTTGGGGCCTTTGACCCGGTAGCCGGAGTTGGTGCTGCTGGTGGCAGCGCCGGCGATGTCGAGGTGGGTCCACTTGGTGCCTTCGGCAAACTCGGCCAGCAACAGGGCTGCGGTGATCGCGCCGCCCCCGCGTCCGCCGGAGTTCTTCATGTCGGCGATGTCGCTCTTGATCTGCTTCTTGAGCGCACTCCAGAGCGGCATGTGCCAGAACAACTCGCCGGCTTCGTCACCGGCAGCGACGACATCCTTTGCCATCTGGTCGTCATTGCTGAAGACCGCCACACTTTCAGCGCCAATGGCGATCATCTTGGCTCCGGTGAGCGTTGCCAGGTCGATCATCTCCTCGGCTCCGGTGCGAGCGGCATAGACGAGCGCGTCGGCAAGCACCAGGCGGCCCTCGGCGTCGGTCGAGATGATCTCGATCGTCTTGCCGTTCAACGTGGTCAGCACATCACCTGGCCGGAATGCGGTATCGCTCGGCATGTTCTCGGCAGCGGCGATGATGCCATGCACGGTGTAAGGCAGATCCAGCCCGGCCAGGGCGCGCATCGCACCGAGAACAGCAGCCCCGCCGGCCATGTCCGTCTTCATCGTCACGATGCCTTCAGTGGTCTTCAGGCTCATGCCGCCGGTGTCGAAGGTAATGCCCTTGCCGACAAAGGCAATCGTCCCCTTGGACTCTCCGGATGGCGTGTAGGTCAGGTGCATCATCCGTGGCGGATGCGTGCTGCCCATGCCGACAGCTACAATCGCGCCGGCGCCCATCTCCTTGAGCTGGTGCTCATCGAACTCCTTGTATTCAAGCTCGTTATCTTTCGCCACTTCGGCGGCGATCTTGGCAAACGTTTCCGGATAGAGTGTGTTGCCCGGTTCGCTCACCAGGTCGCGCGCGAGATAGCCACCTGCCGCCAGCGCATAGCCCTGAGCAACACCTTCGCGCACCTCGTCGGTCTCGGAATCGACGAAGGTCCACTCGTCGATGGCAGGATCATCGTCTTTGGCGTCCGATTTGTAATCAACAAAGGTATAAAGCCCGAGCAGTCCGCCTTCGACAGCCGCCCGGTAGGCGGTTGTTGCCGGCAATCCGCCACCCGGCGGCGGAGAAGCAAGCGTCCGCGCACCGGCTCCTAATGCAACCCGCCCTGCCGTGCCATACGCCTTGCGAACCTTGTCAGCCGTCGCGCCGCTGGCCGGTAGTCCGGTGAGCACGACCCGTTTCGCCGGCAATGTGCCAAGCGTCGGGATCACCAGCGTCGCACCGACGTTGCCGCTGAAGGTGGAATCATCCGCCGCCTGCCGCAATGCGCCACCCATCGCTGCATCAACCTCAGCCAGCGGTCCTTGCCAGTCACCCTTGCCCGGAGCTGCCAGGATCAGCGCATCGACGGCAATTTGGGTGATGTCACCGTCCGCCACCTTGATCGCTACTGCCGGTGGCGCTCCGCTATTTCGTTTTGCCATGGGTCGTCCTTTCATTGTTGAGGCATCGTTGCCGGTTCGATTGTAGAGCAGAACACAAGAAAACCGGCGAGGAAGGTTCCCCGCCGGTTTCATCAAAGGCTGTGTCGACTCCATGTCCGAGTCGTTCTGGTTGCTACGAACGCGAAAGGTTCCGGCGAACCGGGGGATTATCGAGTCCGCCTGCCGGACTCCCTACCCTGCTCGACAGTCTCTTCGTCGGCGACCCGCCAGTCTCGTTCCTGTTGCCAGCAGCTGCTTGGCCCAGTCGCTTCGAGACACCGGCAGACATCTTCATCCGATCGAAGAGCGTACCCTAACGAACATCTCATTGTGGTGCACTGTTTCGGGCCCCGGAATCGCCAGCGAATACGGCTCAGCATGATACATCCCAGCTGAACCCCTTCTTCACTTTCGGCTGCACGCCCGTCGCTGTGTACCACCCGTAACTCGGACCCGGAATCGGATTTCGACAGCCGTGCGGGACGACTCATCGTCTTTTCCGTTCCGTTGCGGGTCTATCTGTTCGACAGCCTTGCGGCCATCGTCCATTATCTTCGCACGTGATCCTGGTGCTGAAGCATCGCTTGCACGCGCTACGCAATGCCATGATCCGGCGGCGGATTCCATTCCGCTCTCGGGTCGTTTGACTCGCGTGCGGCTATTATACGGTAGTCGCCATGAATCCGGCGCAGAGAACTGAACGATACACGAAGGGAAGCCCCTCTTTATGTCACGAACGCGAGATGAGGCCCAGCAAGAAATTGAACGACTGGCAGCCGGCGTCGACGGTGAAGTCGGCGTCGCTGCCTGGCCGGTTGGATCGCCCGAACTGGCAATCGGCGTGGATATGGACGGGTTATACCCCACCGCAAGCACCTTCAAAGTGCCGGTGCTTTACAGCCTCTTCAAGCTGGTTGATGCCGGAGAGGTCGACCTCAACACCCGGGTTCCGCACAGCCACGACAACCTGAGCGCCGGCTCCGGTGTGCTGCAGTATCTCCAGGCGGGTCTCGAGCCGTCGATCTCCGACCTGGCAACCCTGATGATTATCGTCAGCGACAACCACGCCACCGACCAACTCCACCGGCTGGTTGGCCCGGACCGCATCCATGCCGACCTGGCAACGCTCGACATTCACAACATCCAGGTCCCGATTGATTGCAGAGGGATCATCTGGCACATGGTGGGGCTGGACCCGGCCAACCCGGACCACACCTACGCAGACTGCCTTGCGCGAATGGAAGCGCAGGAGTACGACGAGGACGGCGTCGCATTCAACGTGACGTTGGGCGGCGGCAACGATATCGCCTCTCCGCGCGACATGAGCCGGCTCTGTGAAGCGATCGACCAAAGCAACGGCATCTCCGCATCCAGCAGGGAGAAGATGATCGACATCATGCGCTCCCAGCAGTTCAGCCAGCGTATCCCGGCCGGCCTGCCGATGGGGACCAAAGTCGCCAACAAGACCGGCTCGATCAAGGGCGTCCGCAACGACACCGCCATCGTCCATGCTGCCACGCCATACGTTGTCTCGATCTTCTCGAAGAACCTCGGCGGCCCGAACGTCGCCGATCAGGCGATTGTCGATATTTCCGCCGCTGTTTGGAGAGCATTCGGGGAGGAGCAGGCGTGAGCGGACCACTCGATGGAATCAAGGTTCTCGACCTGACGCGGGTACTGTCAGGTCCTTACTGCACGTTGATGCTCGGCGACATGGGTGCCGATGTCATCAAGGTCGAGCGGCCCGGCAAGGGCGACGACACCCGCGCCTGGGGTCCGCCCTGGGTCGAACGTGAGGGCGCAGAGCGTGCCTCCGGCTATTTCCTGGGAATCAATCGCAACAAGCGCTCAATCGAACTCGACCTGAAAGCTGAACGGGACCGTGAGATTCTCTGGAAGCTGATCGACCACTGCGATGTCCTGGTCGAGAACTTCTCACCGGGCACGATCGGCCGGTTGGGCTTCGGCCATGAGGAAGTATTGAAGCGCAAACCGGCGATGGTCTACTGCTCGATCTCCGGCTTCGGCCAGGACGGCCCGGCAGCCAACCGCCCGGCCTACGACCTGGTTATCCAGGGCATGAGCGGCATGATGAGCATCACCGGCCCGCCGGACAACCCGACCAAGCTGGGAGTGCCGATCGCCGACCTCGCCTCGGGGATGTTCGGTGCCTATGCGATCGTTTCGGCACTCTTCCACCAGCAACGGACCGGCAAAGGGCAGTACATCGACACCTCGATGCTTGGAGGCCAGATGGCCCTGCTCACCTTCCAGGCGGCAATCTACTTCGAATCGGGAGAGCAACCGGCCAGCACCTGGAACGCCCACCCGATTGTCGCACCCTACCAGACCTTCGCGACGGCAGATGGACACATCAACATTGCCGTTGGAAACGATGGCCAGTGGGCGAAGTTCTGCGCCGAGATGGGGCTGGAGGAGTACCTCGCTGATCCCCGCTTTACCAGAAACGAGGGCCGCAT
>CAZRNC010000290.1:0-4363 GCA_964601285.1 uncultured Thermomicrobiales bacterium
GGCCGCGGCCGGTGCGTGCCGCACGAGGGACCGAGCTAACCTGCAAGGGCTGGCAACAGGAGGCCGCCTTGCGGATGCTGATGAACAACCTCGATCCAGAGGTCGCCGAAGACCCGGATAACCTCGTCGTCTATGGCGGGACCGGACGGGCTGCCAGATCGTGGGAAGCGTTCGACGCGATAGTCGATTGTCTCCGGAACCTGGAAAACGACGAAACACTGCTGGTGCAGTCCGGCAAGCCGGTCGGGGTCGTCCGCACTCATGCTGATGCTCCACGCGTCCTGATCGCCAATTCGTTGCTGGTGCCGAAATGGGCCACCTGGGAGGAGTTCTGGCGGCTGGAGGGCATGGGGCTGACGATGTACGGTCAGATGACGGCCGGCTCCTGGATCTATATCGGCTCGCAGGGCATTCTCCAGGGAACCTATGAAACTTTTGGAGAGCTTGCCCGGCAGCACTTCGACGGCTCACTTGCCGGCACGTTGACCCTGACAGCCGGGCTCGGCGGGATGGGCGGCGCACAGCCACTGGCAGTCACGATGAACGGCGGGGCCTGCCTGGTGGTCGAGGCCGATCCGGAGCGCGCTCGGCGTCGAGTAGAGACGCGTTATTGCGATGAGTTGACCAGATCGCTGGACGATGCAGTTGCCCGTGTCGAGCAAGCTGCCAGAGACAAGGAAGCGGTTTCGGTGGCACTGGTTGGCAACGCTGCCGAGATCCTGCCGGAGCTGGTGAAGCGCGGCTTCAAACCGGATGTTGTCACCGATCAGACCTCGGCCCACGATGCGCTGGATGGCTATGTTGTCCCGGAGATGACGCTTGAAGATGCCAGGTTGCTGCGCTCGTCCGACCCGGACAATTACCTGAAACGTTCGCTGGCGGCGATGGGCGAGCATGTCAAGGCGATGCTGGCGTTCCAGGAACAGGGCGCGGTAGTCTTTGACTACGGAAATAACCTGCGCGGACAGGCGTACGTCGCCGGTGTGGAGAATGCATTCGACTTCCCCGGCTTCGTCCCGGCATTTATTCGTCCACTGTTCTGCGAAGGACAAGGTCCCTTCCGCTGGGTGGCGCTCTCGGGTGATCCGAACGACATCTTTGAGACAGACCGGGCGCTGATGGAGCTCTTCCCGGAAAAGGAATCGCTTCATCGTTGGCTGCACATGGCCCAGGAGCAAGTCGAGTTCCAGGGACTTCCTTCGCGCATCTGCTGGCTGGGCTATGGCGAACGCCATCTGGCCGGGTTGAAGTTCAACGAACTGGTGGCAGAGGGCAAGGTCTCCGCGCCGATCGTCATTGGCCGCGATCATCTCGACACCGGGTCAGTCGCCTCACCTTATCGCGAGACTGAGGGCATGCTCGACGGTTCGGACGCGATTGCCGACTGGCCGGTGCTGAACGCGCTGATGAACACCGCGTCCGGCGCGACCTGGGTTTCCGTCCACCACGGTGGCGGTGTTGGTATCGGCCTCTCGATGCACGCCGGCATGGTCATTCTGGCCGACGGAACCCCGGAAGCGGCAGCCCGTCTCGAACGGGTGTTGACCAACGACCCCGGTATTGGTGTGCTGCGTCACGTCGATGCTGGCTACGAACGCGCCCTGCTCCATGCCCGGGCAACCAACCTGCGTGTGCCGATGCTGGACCGGGAGTAGTTGTTGGATAGCAATCAGTTCGAACAGGTCGGCAACCTGCTCCGGGAAGTCGCGCAAGACGTTGTCCTGCCGGGATTCCGGGCAGAGGGCGGCGTTGCGGTACTTGAGAAGAGTCCCGGCGAACCGGTGACAGTTATCGACCAGGAGACCGAACGCCGGCTGATTGCCGGACTGGAATTGATCCTGCCCGGCATCCCGGTCATCGGCGAAGAAACCTGGCCGCATGGACAGCCGCTTGACCCGGAAGCGCTGCGTGACGAAACCTTCTGGGTCATTGATCCGCTGGACGGCACCCGGGCGTTCGCCGATGGTGAAGAGGAGTTCGCGGTAATGGTGGCGTTGGTCCGGCAGGGCGAAACGGTCGCCAGCTGGATTCATGCGCCGGTACACGGATGGCTGGCGACGGCTGAGCGCGGGTCGGGTTCATTCGTCGACGGGAGGCGATTGCAGACAGCGCCACCGCCCGACGATGCCGGCACCATCGGCAGCGTCCGGCTGCGCTTCCTGCCGGAGGAGACCCGCCGGCATGTTGAGACGGCCACGCCGGCGTTCGGGACGGTCCTGCTGGCCGGCTCCTCGGCGTGGGACCATGTTGCGCTGGCAGGTGGCTGGCGGCACTTCTCGCTCTACTACCGGACGCTGATCTGGGACCATGCGCCGGGCTGTCTGATTGTTTTGGAGGCTGGCGGCAAGGTTGCCCGTCTGGACGGCACGCCCTACGATCCCCTGGACAACCGTACGGGGTTGCTGACGGCTGCGAACGATGAAGTCTGGTCCGACGTCCGGCAACGGCTCCTGCCCGATGACCTATAGATACCTGGAGGAACACATGGCAAACCGCGATATTGCGTCGGCTCGAAGGTTTCATGACCTGACGAAGTACATCTGGGTTGAAGAAGACGGGCAGGTCAAGGGGTACATGGGCGAGCCGCCGGGTCTCCGGCCTGCCATGGGCGACCAGCTCAAGGAAAATGAGCCGCTGCCCTACAAGAATTACCTGACGCTCGATCCGATTGCCCTGCCAACGGAGTTCGGCGACGCGCCGATTCCGGGGCTGGCTTCGATTGCTGCGACCGGTGAAGTCGACGCTGCCGAAGCCGTGCCGTCGCTGGCCGATATCGCCCGGATCTGTTTGCTGTCAAACGGCATCCTCAAGCGCGGCAGCCACGGAACCGGCCGGGTCATCGAATACCGGGCGGCCGGTGGAACCGGCGCACGTTATCACCTTGAGCTTTATCTGGTCTGTGGCGATCTGCCCGGTCTTGCGGCTGGCGTCTACCATTATGCCGCCAATGACCATGCATTACGTCAACTCCGAGACGGTGACTATCGAGGTGCGCTGGTTGAAGCGACCGGTGCTGAGCCGTCGGTGGCAGCTGCTCCGGCAACGATGATCCTCACCAGCACCTTCTGGCGTAATGGCTGGCGTTATCTGAACCGCGCCTATCGCCACGCCTACTGGGACATGGGAACCACTCTGGTCAACGTGCTGGCGGTCAGCGCCAGCCAGCAGCTTCCGACCAAGCTGGTCTTTGGCTACGTCGATGAGCAAGTCAATCGCCTGATCGGCGTCGATGGAGCTAAGGAGGCGGCACTGAGCATGGTGACGCTTGGCCGGAGCAGCGCACCAATCCCCGACGCGCCGGGAGTCACCGAAATCGACTACCCTACCGAGCCGTTGTCTTCCTGGGAGATCGAGTTTCCCGAGATGTACGAGGCGCATCAGCAGTCCGGGTTGCAGACGGGCGACGAGGTGGCAGCCTGGCGGGCGAATCCGCTGGTACTGTCGCATCCGGAACCATCCGGAAAGCTGATCGAGTTGCAGCCGGTCGAACTGGCTGAGTTCGACACCCGGAGCATAGACGAGATCATTCAGCGCCGGCGATCGGTTCGACATTACGATGTCGAGACACCCGCGCCGTTCGCTGCCTTCTCAACGTTGCTGGCGCTCTCGTCGCAGGGGGTAGTCTCCGACGCGCTGGACCATACCGCACCGTCGCTGAATGGACGCTACCTGATCGTCAACAACGTTGAGGGCGTAGAGCCGGGCGTCTATGTCCACCATCCCGACCTTGGCGCGATCGAACAGCTCCGAGCCGGCAACTTCCGTGAGGAAGCAGCGATGCTCGCCAGCGGGCAGGAGTACGCCGCCAACGCCCATGTCAATTTCTATGCACTGATTGATCTCGAAAGCATGCTCGAACGCTATGGCAACCGTGGTTACCGGATCGCCCAGACTGAGGGTGCGCTCTTCGCCAGCAAGCTGCACCTGGCGGCCCATGCTGTCGGCCTCGGCGCGGTCGGCTCAACCTCTCGCGACAACGAGGTGATCGAGTTCTTCTCGCCCCACGCTGCCGGCAAGAGCTACATGTTCATCCTGACCTTCGGCGTCCGCCGCCGGCGGACTGCCCAGGGTTAGCCCGCACAGAACTCGCGGACGATGCCGGCGAGGGCCTGGGCAAAGGTGTGGAGGGTGTCTAGTTCGGACCATTCGAGGATGGCATGGGCACCATCGCCGTCGGAGCCGAAGATGGCAGTCGGGACGCCGGCATCGGCCAGCAGTGCCGAATCCATCCAGCCCATGCCTCCGAGGAGTTGAGCTTGCCGTCCGGAGTGCGCCTCGGCGTGCTTCCGGACGATCTGGACAATTTCAGCATCTTCGCTGATTCCGAACGGCTCGCGGACGAGCCCCATTTCCAACGACGCCT
>CAZRNC010000291.1:0-4351 GCA_964601285.1 uncultured Thermomicrobiales bacterium
CGGCGCTGATGGCGCTGCTGATGCTGGCATTTGCTCCGGTTTTGCTGGGCATGCCATACCAGGCGTTGATGCCGGTGTTTGCCGAGGATGTCTTCCATGTCGGGCCGTCGGGACTTGGTCTGTTGATGACCGTCAATGGCATCGGCGCGCTGCTTGGCTCGCTGGTTGTTGCCTCGTTGACGAACATTTCACGCCGAGGGCTTGTCCAACTCGGGCTGGGCGTCGCGTTCGGGCTGAGCGTTGCGCTCTTTGCCTTTAGCGGCAACTTCTACCTCGCCCTGTTCTCACTGATGATTGTTGGTGGAGCCTCGGCTTCGTATATGTCGCTGAACAGCACGCTGGTGATGGACAAGGCGGACCCGCAATTCCACGGCCGGGTCATGAGCATCTATATGCTGACGTTCTCGCTGATGCCGCTCTCGGTGTTGCCGACCGGTGCGATTGCCGATGCCGTCGGCGCACCAATCACGATCGGTATCGCCGGGCTGCTGCTCGCCGTGGTGGTCGTGCTCTATGGAGTGATCCACCCGACATTCCGCAAGCTCTGATCGGCGACCCTACAATCGTCTATCCTGTCTCAATAGTGATTCGGGATAGACGATAGGATGGCCCTGATGTCTGATCAGCTGGCAGCGGAGATAGCCGTAATTCCGTTCGACGATCATCATGTCCACGCTCCATACATTGAAACCGGACCACTGACCGCAGACGGGTTGCGCCGGCCATTCACCGAGTCCGCGTTGCCGGCGGTCTGGAACAAGCACCTGCCATCCCAGATCGGCTATCGCTGGATGGTGCGCTCCCTCGCCAGCCTGCTGGACGTCGAGCCGACCGAAGCCGCCGTGCTGGAGCAGCGCTCCCGGATGTCCATCCCCGATTATCACCGCTTGCTGGCGGACGACTGCAATCTCGCCGAGAGCTACGCCGATGATCTCTTTGGTGTTGGTGAGTGCTATGACGTTGCGGAGTGGTCGACCCTGCTGGGTGGCCGCCCGGTGCGCCGGGTGCTGCGAATCGAGACGTTTGTCGAGCTTGGCTATGCGGAGTGTCCAACCCTGAACGATGCACTTCACCGGCTGACGACAGAAATTGCGGCAGCGCCGGAGCGAGGGATCGTCTCGCTGAAGAGCATCGCGGGTTACCGGACCGGGCTACGGATCGCGTCTCCTTCGTCGGGTCAACGGGCGCAGGCCGGGGAAGCCTATCGATACCTGCAAGACGCTGCTCTCGCCGGCGGTTCCGGACGGATCGCCGAGAAGACGCTGATCGACACGATCCTCTGGGAAGCGCTGGTCGCGTCGATTCCGCTGCGGCTGCCGATGCAGTTTCATGTTGCACTGGGCGATGATGACATTGTGCTGGCCGAAAATGACCCGGCCGTCATGCGGGCGCTGTTCCTGCACGAGCCTTTCCGGGCGGTGCCGCTGGTGTTGCTGCACTGCTATCCATTTCACCGGCATGCCGGCTACATGGCCAGTCTCTATCCAAACGTCTATGTCGATCTGGGGTTGACGATCCCGATCGTTGGCCTGGCGTCTGCCCGGGTGATCGAAGAGACGTTGGAACTGACACCGGTGAGCCAGTTGCTGGCCTCGACCGATGGTCATATGACGCCGGAGTTCCAGTGGCACGGCGTGAAGGTTTGGCGCTGGGCGATGGAGCGTGTCGTTGCCGGTTTTCTGGACGCAGGAGCGATCGGCAAGGACGAGGCATTCGGCATCGTGTCAGCTGTGTTCACCGAGAACACCCGCCGGATCTATCCGCAATATAGCGTGTAGTCTGACCGGCGTTTAGATGGTCAGACTGAGTACCGGACCGCAGGGGATCTGGCACCCGTACGGGAGAGGCCATGCCTCTCCCTCGGATCGGAACGATCCGCCGGCTCAATGCAGCAGCGTCATGTTTGAGCATGTCGCGCTGACGCGCGAAGGGAGAGGCATGGCCTCTCCCGTACGACAGATTCCTTGTGGCCCTACGACGACGAACCAATCTCTCGCATGACACGATACGTTGGTCGAACTACTGGCGCCGGCCGGTTCGGGACAACGCATCGGCTGTTGCCTTGCCCAGTCGACGGATTCCTTCGTCGATCTCGGCTTCCGGCAGCGTCGAGAACCCGAGCCGCAGGGCCGGCTCCTGGCGCTGGTCAGGATAGAACGCCGAGCCAGGCAGGTAGGCGACTCCGTGTTCGCCGGCGATTGGCAGTAGTTCGTTGCTGGTAAGGCCATCCGGCAACAGCACCCAGACGAAGAAGCCGCCGCCCGGCGTGATCCACCGGGTGCCGGCCGGCATCTCCCGCGCCAGGCCATCGAGCATGCGCTGGCAGCGTGCCGCGTAGAGTTCCCGGGCTTCGGCGAGATGCTGGTCGAGCCAGCCATCTGCGATTGCCGAGACCACGGCCCTCTGCACCAACCGGTCCGACTGGATGTCGACGGCTTCCTTGGAGTTCACCAGCGTCGGGATCAGCGGTTCCGGCATGACGATCCAGCCCATCCGGAGCGACGGTGCGAGCGTTTTTGAAAACGTTCCGAGGTGGATGATGTCGTCATCCAGTGCAAAAAGCGGTGGCGTTTCGTTGCCGGCGAAGTGCAGCTCGCCATAGGGATCATCCTCGATGATCGGCACGTTGTATTTCTTTGAAAGCTCGATGATTTTCTTGCGACGTTCCATCGAGATCGTGACGCCGGTCGGATTCTGGAACGTTGGTACGGTGTAGAGCGCCTTTGGAGTTGGTTCTGCAGCGAAGGCGGCTTCCAGTTGCTCCAGGATCAGACCCTCGGAGTCGATCTCAACGGTTCGGTAGTTGACTTCAAAACAATCGAACACCTGCATCGCGCCGAAATAGGTTGGCCCTTCGACGACGACAACGTCGCCCGGGTCAAAGAGCGTCCGGGCGATCAGGTCGATACCCTGCTGGGATCCGTTGGTCACCATCAGCCTGGCAGGATCGACCGGTGCGCCACGCTGGGCCATGCGTTCGGCAATCACTTCCAGCAATCCGGGATAGCCTTGCGATTCGCCGTAGTGCAGGATCGTCCCGGGATTTTCCCAGGAGTCGGCAACCGCCTGGCGCAGGCGATGGACTGGGAGCATCTCGATAGGGGGTGTGCCGCCGGCAAAGTAGATGACTCCGGGGATTTTGCGAACGGCTTCCAACCCGTTGAACGGCGACGGCGGAAGATTGGCCGACCGTGATGCAACTACCCGATCCCACTGCAGCGACAACTGATTACCTCCATACCACCGGAAACGACCCCGGCAACCAAGCCCTGATTATCAGGAGTCAGAGGCTGGCATGTCAAATCAACATACCCCCTTGTCTGAATGTCACGGTTCTGCTATTCTCTATTCAATGTGTACGTACACTACGTACGGACATAATGCCTGAGTGATTGTATGGGTATTCATCGGGCGCGATTTTGATAGCGGCGGAAAGGGAAAACGGGATGGCAACTACAGTTCAACCGCCCACCAGCGCGCAACGGTCCGGTCGATCCACGCGTAAACGGGCGTCACGACGGACGACATTTGCAGCATCAATTGCTGTGCTGGCCCTGATTGTCGGCGCAACAGCAACACTGGCAGCGGGCTACCTTGGCTACCGGGTTGAATCCGGAGACACGCTTAGCGAGATTGCTGAACGGTACGGCATGACCGTTGAGGAGCTGGCAGCGCTGAACGACCTCGAGAACGTGGATCTGATCGTAACCGGTGACGATCTGATGATTCGCCCGCTTACCGACGGTGACGATCCGGCAATCATCGTGCCCACCCACGTCGTTATCGAAGGTGACACCCTCTCGGAGCTTGCAGCCATTCTTGGCGTTTCCGTAGAAGAGCTGGCGGCCTACAACGGGTTGAGCGATCCTGACCTGATCGTGCCTGGCACGATTCTCCGGGTTCCGGTTGCATCTTCGTCCGCAGTTCAGCAGGTCGAAGCAGCAGATGAAGTGGTCGTTGTTGAAGAAGACGCGACCGAAGAGGCAGTCGAAGACGACGTAGCCGAAACCGATGCAGGCACTGATGCCGACGAAGCAGCGACAACGGAGTCGACTGACGAGGCATCGACGTCCGAGCCTGTGCAGATTTCCAACCAGCCGGGCGACGTCAGCCAGGTTTCCCAGTCCCCGGCCGCCTCGCTGCATCTCGTGTTGCCAGGTGAGACGGTTGACAGCATTGCCGGCACCTACGGGCTGACCGCATCCCAGTTGCTGGCGGCCAACGGTCACGCCCGCAACGGCGTTTCGGCCGGCATTATCCTGCGCATTCCGCCGGCAGATTCAAGTGGTGTCGAGCTGATCGGTATGCCAAGTGCGGTCGAGGCGTCGGCGGTCGGTAGCGAGCTGACAGC
>CAZRNC010000292.1:0-4351 GCA_964601285.1 uncultured Thermomicrobiales bacterium
TCCTGCCCTGGGGACTCCACGAATCGGACGTCCACGATGTCCTGAACATCTTCCAGGTGACCGGCCTCACCAAAGATTCCGACCGTTACTTCATGAAGCCCAGCCCGGCGGTGAAAGGCGATTTCTTCGAATTCTTCGCCGAAATTGACCTGCTCTGCGCCATCTCCACCTGCCCCGGTGGCGATCTCTCGATCCCACTCTGGGGTCCTGACGCCGCCGACCCGATAACAGTCTGCCGTCCCCTCGGCGTCGAGGTTTTCCAGCCGGCGGCAGACCTGCTTGATGGTTGGGAGTCACCAAAGGTAGCGAGCTACAAAGGCCTCCACGGCCTCAGGATACCGGAGACAGTTGGTGATTCTTGACCGACCATTGGAGACGTTGACAATCAGCATCTGCGGTCCAACCGGCTCTGGCAAGTCCACCGTTGCGAAAGCGCTGGTTGATCTGCTTGGGTCGGATCGTAGCGTGAGGATTCCAGGAGACTGGTTCCTCGTTCCCGCGAGCGGCTCTCTTGAAGAGTATTGGCAACAACCGCATACATACGATTGGGACTTGTTGGCGCAGGTGCTCAATGAACCTGTCGATGCAGTTTTCGGCATACCTGACTTCGACTTTGAACGGTTTCTTCGCCGGTCTGTCAATGGCGGTGCTCGGCTGATCATGCGGCCGTTACGCGTTGTCGACACCCTAACTCCGTACCCTGCCGCAAATCTCGTTGTACGGCTTCTGGCTCCGCCTGAAATCCGCTTGATGCGTCTCATCGAACGTGATCAGCGATGGGGTACCACTGTCATCGATCGATGGGAGCACCTTGAACAATCCCAGCAGCAAGCGCTTGATGGTGATTACCCGGTAGTGGAGATTGATGGAATCGAGAATCCTGATCACGTTGCTGACAAAATCGTGGAGACAATCCAGAAGCTGTCCTAGATCGCTATTTCTCTACCAGTACGAGCAGCAAACGCGACAAGGGAAAGCAAAACTACAAATTGAACCACAATCATGGCTTGACTCTCGTACCCGGAGAACGAAAACTCACCGACCTCAAACACCATAGCCATTACCCAGCATATGCCGAGTGCCACGGGCGCGTATAGAATCGACCATCTGGATTTGAGAATATACCCAGTAACGGCCCCTGCCAGCACGAGTCCTGCGATCAGTTCAATCCCTGTAGATGGTGCCCACGCCTGTTGAGACATTAGAAGCAATGCAGCGGCGAAGAGGAGAGGAATGCTCAGTCCAACAACCAAGCGCATAGTGTGCTCCGATCGCGAAGCCCGTCAATCGGCATCTGTCTGATCGTAGAACAACCGGTGTTCTCGGGCCAGCCGGCGGTTCCGGTAATGCTTGCCATGCTCCAGCTCGTGCCGGATCCGGTCGATAACCTCAGGTGACTTGTTCTGGCTGAGTTTGCGCCGCGCTTCGAAGCGGGTAATCGGTATCCGCAACCCAACCGTTCCCTGTGCGGTGCGGCGGGCGACGTCTTCATCCTGGCTGAGACTGCGTGCCTCGGGCAGGCCCCGCTCAAAGTGGTCAGTGAGCCGGGTTAGTACAGCAAAGTTCTCTTCTGATTCGAGAATCTGCGGGGTTCCATACAAGTGAGCCGTGACATGATTCCAGGTCGGGATGAACTGATCCGGTGTGTACCACGACGGAGAAATGTAGCCATGCGGCCCCTGGATAATGACCAGCATCTCGTGCTGTCCAACTTCATGCAATTCATCGTCCGGCCGGCCCAGGTGGGTTACCAGCGAGATCTCCTCGACATGTTCCTCTAGGAGCACCGGGTAGTGCGAGGCAACCATGCCGTTGGAGGTGGACGAAATTAGCGTCGCCCAGGGATTCTCCCGGACCATCCGCTTCACAATCTCGGGATCGTACTCCATGAAGTGCTTCGTGTATTTCATTGCAAGGTCTCCTTTGGATCGGCAGTGGTTGAATACTCCGGTGCTGACTAAGGTGGTGACATCCTAGCAGCGATACGGCACAATGACCCCGGATTCAAACTTAAGCAAACCGCCGCGCATGAAGCTGGAGATTGATTGATGGCATCTTCCGACACGACCGTAGATCTGGCAGCGACCCACGAGCGTGTTGCTGAACTGCGCTCCGACATCGCCCGGCGCGGCATTCAGAACCTGATCGGCGGCATGCATGTCCCGGCCGCTTCCGGCCAGACATTCACCACGTTCAGCCCGATGGATAACTCGCCAATTGCCGAAGTCGCAGCCGGCGACCGGGCAGACATCGACCTCGCCGCTCAGGCAGCACGGGACGCCTTCCCGGCCTGGCGAGATCTCGATCCTCGCGAACGGCAACGACTGCTGCTCAAGGTGGCCGACCTCATCGAACGGGATGCCGAAGACATCGCCCTGATGGAAGTGCTCGATACCGGCCAGGCGATCCGGTTCATGAAGGAAGCCGCCAACCGTGGCGCAGAGAATTTTCGGTTCTTCGCCGACCGTGTGGCAGGTGCGCGAGACGGGTTAGCCCTGCCAAGCGCACAGCACCTGAACTACACCATCCGCCAGCCGATTGGCCCGGTTGCAGCGATCACTCCCTGGAACACGCCGTTCATGCTAAGCACCTGGAAAATCGCGCCGGCACTGGCGGCGGGCTGCACCGTTGTTCACAAACCTGCCGAATGGAGCCCACTCACTGCACTGCGACTGTCAGAGCTCATCCACGAAGCCGGCATCCCGGACGGCGTGGTCAATCTCGTCAACGGCCTTGGCGAGACCGCAGGTAAGGCTGCCACCGAGCATCCCGACATCCGGGCGGTGGCCTTCATCGGCGAGTCGATTACCGGCAGCGCCATCATGAGCCAGGGCGCAGCAACACTGAAGCGCGTCCACTTTGAACTCGGCGGCAAGAACCCTGTCTTCGTCTTTGCCGATGCCGATCTGGAACGCGCATTGGACGCCGTCATCTTCATGATCTACAGCTTGAATGGCGAGCGCTGTACTTCCAGCAGCCGCGTGCTAATTGAACGCAGCATCTACGACGAGTTCACTGCCCGGCTGGCTGAGCGTGTGCCGCGCATTCGGGTTGGCGATCCGTTCGATCCGGCTACCGAGGTCGGTCCATTGATCCATCCGGAACATCTCTCAAAGGTCGAATCCTACGTTCAGCAGGGACAGGACGACGGAGCCACCCTGGCAGCTGGCGGCTGCCGCGTGCCTGGGCTGGAGCATGGCAACTACATCGCGCCAACGCTGTTCACAAACGTCAACGGAACGATGAAGATTGCTCAGGATGAGGTGTTTGGGCCGTATCTGGTTGCCATCCCGTTTGATGATGAGGAAGATGCCATCCGGATCGCCAACGATGTCCGCTATGGACTGGCGGCATATCTCTGGACCGGCGATGTCGGCCGTGCTCACCGGGTGTCTCAGGCGGTCGATGCCGGCATGATCTGGGTGAACTCCCACAACGTCCGGCACCTGCCAACACCGTTCGGTGGCATGAAATCCAGCGGCATCGGCCGCGACGGCGGCGACTACAGTTTTGACTTCTATATGGAAACCAAGAACATTGCCATCGCTACCGGCAACCACCGGATTCCAAAGTTGGGAGCATAGTCCCGTTGGCTAGTCCAGCGACGCGTCGTGTGCAGCCGACACGACCGCCCGGCGCGATTCGTTCACCACTCGATCCGGATGGGTGTAGATGTTGAACCCCGTCTCCCGCGCGAAGCCGATCAGCGTAATGCCGAAGTTGTTGGCCAGGTCGACCGCCAGGCTCGATGGAGCGCCGACGGCGACGACCAGCGGGATCCGGGCAACCAGCGCCTTCTGAAGCAGTTCGAAGCTCGCCCGGCCACTGAGGACCAGAATCGTGTCGTCAAGCCGGGGTCGCCCGGCCATCACTTCGGCGCCGATTACCTTGTCCAGCGCGTTGTGACGTCCGACGTCTTCCCGCAGCGTCCGCAACGTGCCATCAAGCTCGAACAATCCGGCAGCGTGCAGCCCGCCAGTCTGTTCGAAAACATCCTGGGATTGCCGCAGTCGATCTGGCAACATTTGAATCAGGCCCGGTTCGACGGAGAAAGTCGGCTCCAGGTACTCACAACCCTGCACTTCCAGCGCCTCAAGCGTCGCCTTGCCACAGACCCCACAACTGGACGTTGTGTAGAAATGTCGTTCGAGGCGTGAGGGATCGAAGGCGACCGCCGGCATCAGCGTCACACTAACGACATTGAATGCCTGCTCCTCGCTGACATCCAGACAGTAGCCGACTTCAAAATAGTCTTCGCGAGACCGGAGAATGCCTTCGGCAAACAGAAATCCGGTAGCCAACTCGAAGTCGGCACCGGGAGTGCGCATGGTCACGGCAATGTTCTGCTCGA
>CAZRNC010000293.1:0-4299 GCA_964601285.1 uncultured Thermomicrobiales bacterium
CACGCCGACCCCGGCCGGCAGCAGGACTCGCACGGCGCCGGCGACCGATTTGACGGAGACATCCAGGTCAGTCCCCCAGCTTCCACGCAGGTCAAGCTCGATCGCGCCAGCAGCCGATTCAATGGCAATACTGTTTGCGTTGGGGTAGTTGCCGGTCATGGTCAACGCAACCCTGCCACTGGCCGACTCGATGAAGATTCGTTCCAGATCGGGCTGTTCGCCACCGGCACTGACAGCAACTGCCCCGGCGGCAGTTGTCAGCTCGAGTCGACGCAGAGTCAGCTCGTCCAGATTCAACGTTGCCGTTGCTGCCGCCAGCCCGCTTTTCAGGCTGACCGGAATCGCGGAGTTGAAGCGCAGATCCCACTCATTCGGCCCCTTGGCGGCATTGGAACCTGTCTGCTGCCCGATGCCGATCAGGGCCTGTCCATGCTTATGGTCATGTGTGATGACCGGTTCCAGCTTCTCCTGATAGATGAAATCCGCTTCCAATAGTTCGGCAGAACCACCAGACACCCGGAGATCGCCGACGGCCATCGTGATGTCAACACTCGCGGAAGTTGCGTCGTCCAGCCGGATTGTTTCGCTGCGTTGCATAGTGTCAGGTTCCTTCCTTGCCCTCAAGAATCGGCGCAAGCTCGGCGGTCATGGCGAAGAGTTCTGGCGCTCCTCCGGTGTGGAGGAAGATGATCGACTGGTCGGGCGTATACATGCCGGATTCAATTTCGGCGATCATGCCGGCGAAGGCTTTGGCGCTGTAAACCGGCTCCAGCAGGATCGCTTCGGTGCGCGCCAGCAGCCGGATGGCCGCCAAACACTCGTCGGTCGGCACGGCGTAGGCTTCGCCAACAAACCCGTCGACGGTGATGATCTCCTCACGGGTCAGCGGACAGGGAATGCCCAGCCGGGAGGCGGTTTTCTCGACAATCCGCCAACTGCGCTCTGCGCCAATCCCGGCGTTGTCTTCAATCATAATGCCGCGCACCTGGTACTCGGCGCCATAGATCGCAGCACCAAGTGCAACGCCGGCGTGGGTTCCGCCGCCACCGTTTGGCAGGTAGAACGTCGCCGGACTGATGCCGAGTTCGTGGATCTGGTGGTTCAGCTCGAGCATTGCCGCAACATAGCCAAGCGCGCCGACCTCGTTCGATCCGCCACCGGGGATGATGTAGGGCGTCGCGCCACTTGCGCGCAACTGGTCTGCCAGTTCGGCCATCCGGGCCGGGCGGTCGTGCTCGCCCGGAACGCGATACCAGGTGATGCCGAAGATGTGGTCCAGCAGGAAGTTGCCCTGCACCGGTGGATTCGGGTCGGCCGTGTTGGTAACGATCAGCACCTCAAGCCCGGCCAGATGGGCTGCTGCCAATGTCTGACGGACGTGGTTCGACTGCGGTCCACCCTCTGTGATCAGATGGGTTGCGCCTTGAGCCAGTGCGTCGGCCAGCAGATATTCGAGCATCCGGGTCTTGTTGCCACCCAGGGCAAGGCCGGTCAGGTCGTCCCGTTTGATGTAGATCTGCGGTCCGCCGAGGCGTTCAGTCAGCCGGGGTGCGAACTGCAACGGAGTCGGGAACGTCCCCATCCTGAACCGTGGTTGTGCCGTGAGTCCCATTGGCTGCCGTCCGCCTTCTTTTCTGTTGCCAACCAACGTCGTAGCAGCGTAATGCTGAGGTGTAACCTGCCGAATGGTTAGAAGGAATCGCGCGGGTAAAACTGTCATTCCGACGAAGGAGGAATCCGTATCCCTGGATGCCGGAGTTACGGATTCCTCCTTCGTCGGAATGACAAATTAACCTGTGCGCCCGACATCCACTATTAGCAGACAGCGTAGCGGATCGGACGATGGCAGGCTAGACCGCTGCCCTCGCCCGGCGGATCTGGTCGGCGTGGTCGATGCCGTGGGCCGCGTAGGTCTCCAGCCAGTCGATCACGCTATATCTGCCGCTCTCGGAGTGGGTCCCTACTCGTTGCCAGTGCTCCTCGCTCATGCGGTCAAGGATCTCCGCGGTCGTCTCCCGGGCGTAGTAGAACGCTCCCAGCGACGCTTCGATGGGCCGGTCGTAGAAGAGTACCCGCGCGTACTCTTCCTGGTCGTAACCGATAATCGTCGGACTCTCGTTGGCAACAAACATCCGCAAACGCAGCGCCGAGGCCATCTCGCTATCGGCCAGATGGTGGATGATCTGGCGTGGAGACCACTCTCCCGGCGCTTCCCGGGCATCCAGTTCCGCTTCGGAAATACCATCCAGCGCCTCGACGATTGCCTGATAGCCGTTGCAGTACTGCTCGATCAGTTCCTGGCGACGCGATTTCTCCATGGGCATTCTCCTTCAACATTCATTCCGATCATACGGCAGCATCCGTGGGCGGTCAGGAGCCAATTCCTGGATGGAACGATGGGCCACCGAAGGTGTTGACGCCGGATTCCCGACGGTGATACGCTGAATCCTTAGTGAACTTGTCGGGTATAGAAAGATAGATCATGGTAGTCACCGTTGATACGCCGATCAAACAGACCCTCGAGCGCGTGTCATCCCGCTTTCAATATGTCAGCGCCGGTTATGGTGAACCGGATGGTGAATGGCAGCGCGTCTCCGATATTGTCGACGACCCGCAAGCGATCGAGTGGTGGCTGAACGAGGTCTTCAAGATCTACCAGATGGAAGACCGCCGGGTTGGCTCGGCGTTTCTGATCCTTGGCTACTTCTGGTATGCCACCATCGGCGCGGTGGGCAGCCTGTTCCTCGAAAACCGCCTGCCGGATATGTCTGCATCGAACATCGCCCTGCATCCCACCAAAGGTGCCCGCTTCCTCTCGCCGAAGTTTCTGGCACTGCCGGACGATCCGGACGCCGGCAGCCCGGATGCAACGATCGTTGCCGACCGCCAGGCGCTGCGGGCCCATATGATGGAGAAGCTGGAAACCGAACATGCCGCGCCGCTCTTCGCAACGCTGCGAGCAGCTACGAAATACGGCATCCCGGCCATGCGGGCGAACTATCTGGACCGGATCGTCAGCGCGATCATGACCATTACCGACCAGCTCGGCGACAACGACCTTGCCCTGCAGGAAGTGCCGGCGTTCATGGCACTGGCCGGCCCGAAAGTGCGCTCGGGCATCATCTCGCTGACCCACGAAGGCCGCGACGGCGTCTTCCTGCTCCGTGGCGGCTGCTGCCTCAACCACAACCTGCCCGGCCGGGAGAAGTGCGACACCTGCAGCCTGATCCCGATGCCGGAACGGCTCGAGACGTTCAAGGGCTACCTGACGGCGGATTGATTGATCCCCCACAGGGGTAGGGGCACATCGCATGCGTCCGCCGTCAATGCCACGACAGCCCAATCAGGAGCGACCATCTTCGATTGTCATCCCGACGAAGGAGGGATCCGTACTCTTGGGGTTACGGATCCCTCCTTCGTCGGGATGACATACAAACCGGCATGTGTAAGCCAAACCCGGGCGAATGCAATTCGCCCCTACGGGGACGACGACTGGTTACACCAGCTTCTGCTGGCCGGTGACCGGTTCCTGGATGAGGTCGCTGCTCTTGCCGGCGCGGGAGATGTAGCTCTCCAGGTCGTGGTTGACGATCTCGCGGAGCCGGGCGGCGATGGCCAGCAATGCATCCAGGTCGACGCCGGTCTCGATACCCATTTCGTGGAACATATGCACCATGTCCTCGGTGGCGATGTTGCCGGTTGCGCCCGGCGCGTAGGGACAACCGCCCAGTCCGCCGATGGTTCCGTCAAACTCGGTGACGCCTGCCTGCAAACCGGCGATGATGTTCGGCATTGCCATCCGCCGGGTGTCGTGCAGGTGCAGGCTGAACTCGACATCGGGAAAGCGGTCACGCAGCCGACTCAACCGATCGTAGACCAGCGCCGGGTTGGCCATCCCGACGGTATCTGCCACCGAGATCTTGCGAACACCCCAGCCATGAAACCGCTCGACAACCTGGATCAGCCGTTCGACCGGTGGGAAGCCCTCAAACGGACAGCCCAGCGAGGTCGCGGTGCCACCGGTGACCGGCACGCCTTTCGATTCGGCTAACTGGACGACTGGCTCCAGCAGTTCCAGGGCCTCAAAGGTGGTGCGGTTGGCGTTGCTCAGGCTGTGGGAATCGGTGACCGAGAGCAGCATGTTCAGCTCGTCCGCCCCGGCATCGATGGCCCGTTCCGCACCCCGCAGGTTCGGCACCAACGCCCGGTATTTCACACCCGGAACCCTGTCTATACCGCGCATGACAGCCTCGGCATCCTGCAGTTGCGGGACAGCCTTGGGATGGACAAACGCCGTCA
>CAZRNC010000294.1:0-4298 GCA_964601285.1 uncultured Thermomicrobiales bacterium
GTCAACACTCTGGCAGCGAGGACACATAGATCTGGTGCTGGTGGTGTTGGCTCTGCTCGGATTGTGGCAACTTCGACGATATGGAGCGCCGATCACCGCAACCGTGCAGGGGCGGCTTGATGTCGACCCTCTACTAATTATTGCGCCGGCGCTCGGTCTGCTTGCCGGTACCATCCTGACCCTGCGGATACTTCCTCACCTGTCCCGGCTTGTTGGCCGGTCAACCAGAGCAGGCAATTCTCTGGTGTTCACGCTGGGTGGATGGCAACTGCAACGCCGGCAAGCATGGTATTCACGCATGGCGCTGCTGCTGGTCATGGCATCGGCTATCGGTGTGTACTCGCTGGCATATTCCAGAACCTGGCAAACCTCCCAGCACGACCAGGCCGGCTTTGCCGTTGGAGCCGATCTCCGATCCACCCCCAGCCGTCGTCCCGGTTCGTTGTCGGACCTGTACCTTCCGGGCATGTACAGCACTCTGAACGGTGTAACCAACGTATCGCCGGTCATCATACGCTCGCAGCCGCTTTCCCGGAACACACCATCCGCCCAACTGCTGATCATCGATAGCGCCAGCGCACCGGATATTGTCGCGTTCCGGGACGACCTTGCCAGCGATTCGATCGACACTCTGATGGCTCAACTGGAGGAGCGCCGCCCCTACATCGAAACGATCATCCTGCCGGGGGACGCTGCGCAACTGATACTGAGTGTGCGGTTCACGCTTGATCTTCCTTGTCCTGCGCTAGACGACGCCGATTCATGCGGCGACATCGACCTCTCCGTACCCGGAGCAAAGGATCTCTTGACCGCCCCGGTCTCGTTCGCCGCAGTCGTCCGCGACGCAGACGGCTATCTCCACCGCATCCACTCAGACACCCGGATATCAGATGGAGACACGGGAGAGATCGTCTTTCCTTTGCAGGTAGATGCGAATGGATCAACGCTGTTTCCAACCGGCCCCCTGGAGCTGGTCGCGATCGAGTTCACCGCGTGGGCAAGTCCGACCATTCCTCGCAACGGGTCGCTTGAACTGCTACAGATCAGCACGACCACCAGTGACCAACGCGGGCAGGCTGTTCCTGTGCGAAATGGACCGGAACAGTGGGAAGCAAATGTTACTGCCCTCGGATCATTCCCGGGAGTTGGCCAGCAACCGTCGATCCGGATCGCAAGCAGTCAGGCTCCTTCGCTCGCCGCCGTCGACTTCGCCACCGGGTCGGTAACGGCTCCGGGTACCCAGGCATACCCGGCAATCCAGTCTACCTTCAGCATCCGGCCGGCAGGGTTGGTGCCACAAGGCGAGATGGCGTTGCTGGCGAGCGACACACTGTTGGACATGCTGGCGATCGAGCCGGGGCAAACCTTCGCCATCCAGCTGGGACTACGCGAACAACCAGTCGTGATTGCCGGCCGTTTTCAGGGATTCCCGACATTCAATCCGGATGAATTGCTACTCATCGCCGATTGGCAGAGTTTCTCCGCTCTCTATCTGGATCCACCAGGTCAGCAATTTCCAGCCCCTCAGGAATACTGGCTGGCAATCCGGAATCCTGGCGAACAGGCCGACGGTATTGCTGCGGCCCTGACAGAAGCGCCATTCAACTCATCTAGAGTCGTCTCGCAACATGAGCAGTTCCAGCAGTTGAGCAACGATCCCGTGGCTATGGGGACCATCGGAATACTCTGGCTCGGCTTTTTGACCACAATCACTCTGGCGGCCACCGGCTTCGTATCCGGGACGGTGATGTCGCTTCAGGAACGTCGCGCAGAGATCGGTGTTCTGCGGGTGCTCGGTCTCACCACCCGCCAGCTTTCATCCTGGCTCGTGGTTGAGAACGGGCTACTCGTTGGATTCAGTCTGGTTTTTGGATCACTCGTTGGCCTCGTCGTCGCCTGGATCACGTTGCCTTTTGTGACACTCTCCCGGGCCGTTGCTGCGCCTTTTCCTGCGCCACAGATTCACATACCCTGGGGGATTCTCGCGCTGATGAACCTCGCCATGGTCCTGTTGCTGGTTGGCACTAGTCTGCTCGCAACTCGCTACCTCCAGGGAATCCGGTTGAGCCAGGTGCTGAAGATCGGCGGTGGTGGCGAATGAACGACTACCGAAGGAGACAAACCACCCCTACCTTCGCCTCCCTGTTCTCAGTTGTCGCGTTCAGGCGCTGGCTCACCGTTGATCGTGGCGTGGTTCTCGCCCTGTGGTTGCTGACAGTGCTCTTGGCAGGGATTTCTGCTGCATGGCCGCTTCTTCACAGCAACGCAGTCGATGCTGATGTTCAGCGGCAGGTTGATCTCGCATCGTCAGTCCAGCGCAGTCTGTCCATCAACCTGGAACAGCGCATGAACGACCCCAACCGGGAAATCACCCAACGCATGACCGATGCTGGAATTGCCTACCACGCCAATCTACCTGATCCGTTGAGGCAGAATCTCGCGCCGCAGCCATTCACCGTTTTGTCTCCCGGCATCCTGCTGGTTCAGGGCATCGACCTGCCTTCGTCCGGATTCGCGCAAGTGCTCGATCTGATGTTGGAAGGCGGGGTTGAGGAACGCCTGGACCTGATCGACGGGAACATGCCCCGATCTCGAGAGCCGGTTCAATTTCCACCTGAAATTCTCGAACAGTTCGGGTTGCCCAAGGACTCCGCGCTGCCGCTCTTCGAAATTGCAGTTAGCCGGCAGGTCGCCAGTGAACTGCAGCTCAAGTCAGGCGACCGGTTCCTGGCTGTATTCGAACCGCCAGCGGATGGGCTCTTTTCCCCGGAACCCCGATGGTTCGGGATTGAGGTAGCCGGCACGTATGAGGTTACAGGTTCAAGTGACACCTTGCGCCCGGATGAGGTCGTACTCTGGACCGAGGCAGCGACCGTCCCGATCGCTCAATCCCGGTCAAGTCACCAGCGCGTGGCAATCGCCGGCGTGCTGTTTGCACCTGACGCGTATCTCGACCTGATGCAGGTCACCAGTGGGACTAACTGGACGTACTCCTGGAACTTCCGCCTTATGCCTGAAAGTGTCGGAACACACAACTATCAGCTGATCGCCGATCAGACACGCGGGATCGAAACCACAAAGGGTCCATACAACCAGATTTGGCCACAATCCGGAGATATCCGGGTTACAACCGGAATCCCTACGGTGTTTCAGCATGTCGACGAAGAGCTTCGATTCGCGTCGTCGGTTAGCGCATTCGCTGCGGCAGGGGTCGTAGGAACCGGCATGGCAACGCTGGCGCTCGCTGCGATGCTACTCGGACACAGGCGAAGAGCAGTTACACAGTTGATGCTCTTCCGGGGTCTGGAACTCCGGCAACTCCTACTCGCGCGAGCCGTCGAAGCTACCATCATCGGCCTCTCAGCTGCCGGCATCGGCTTCATCCTGGTGTGGGTAGCGATTGATGCCAGGTGGAGCGTCATGTCTATGCTGGGTCCAGCAGCCATAGCGCTGTCCCTCACTGCAATCGTCGTGTTGATTGAGCGCAACACCACCGGTCAGCACCGTGATCAGATTCGCCCAAACGCCAACCGGTGGTTCGATCCTGATATCCGAAGAGCAGCTATCGAGGCCGGCATTTGTGTCGTTGCCATGGCAGGTTTGGTGTCGCTCTTGCGACGAGGCGTTTCTGGTGGCTCAAGCACGCCGGGCCAGTTTGACCCGCTTCTGGTCGCCACGCCGGCGCTGCTCACATTGGCTATTGCAGTTGTGACACTTCGCATCCACCCGGTCCTGATCCGCACTCTAGCCACAGCAGCCCGGCGCAGAGCACACCTGCCACTGTTCCTTGGACTTCGCTGGGCCAGTCAGCGACCTTATGCGGAACAACTGCCACTCGGAGTCTTGCAACTTGTGATTGCCACAGCGGTTTTTTCGATCATCATCGCCAGTTCACTGGACAACCCGCAACATGCCATCCAACCCAACGCTGCCCCTGTTGAGGCAGTGAGCGGAAACAGTCTGGAAATTGCATATCAACCTCCCCAGGAACCACTGGGTAACTCGATGATTCGCAGCTTTCAGGGAGCGGCAGTGCTATCCATTCTCCTGGGCGGCATTGTGATCCTGCTCGACTTCGGTCTTGCCGCTGCGGACCGCCGCCAGCTACTTGCCGTACTGCGGGCACACGGCATGGGTTCGCGCCAGGGAATCTCGCTGCTGGCTGCCTGTCATCTCCCCGGCACACTCTATGCCGTGAATCTCGGTGTTGCCCTGGGGCTGCTCAGCGCTGCGATATTCAACCGGTCTGTCGGGATGGAGTCATCTGCCACGCATACACACTGGCTGGCGACAGGTGG
>CAZRNC010000295.1:0-4288 GCA_964601285.1 uncultured Thermomicrobiales bacterium
CCTCGATGTGGAGCAGGATCGCGTGGATATTGTTGTCAAGACAGTGCTGCAATTCGGCGGCCGTGCGGACGATCTTGCACTGGCCATTTGATTCCGCCTCCAGCTTGATCAGCCGCCCGAGCAGACTCGTTGCCCTGGCACGGGCATAGTCGCCTGGCACTTCGTCACTGGTGGTAATGTCCGAACTGTCGTTGGCAATGTAGACAGCGTAGAATCCGCCGCCAACGCCGCCTTCGATCGCTCGCGGCAAGTCCAGATGGCCCTCGCTGCTCCGTTCAAAGAACGATCTGCCAGTGCGCGTCAAGCTGAGGATCGTGTCGTTGTGGCCGTCAAAGACGACCGGAAACCGGCTTGCACTCATGGTTGGTCCCTACTCTCCCCAAGTGTCGCGCAGTACGCGCACCCAGTTGCCATGGGCGATTTTCAGCAAGTCTTCGTCGGTGAATCCACGACGCTGAATCTCGGCCATCAGTTTTGGCAACCCGGTCGCGTCCTTGAGATCATCCGGCATCAGCGCACCGTCGAAGTCAGACCCTATCGCCACGCAGTCGATTCCGGCATGCTCGACCATGCGCTCAACATGATCAGCCATCACCGACAGCGGAACATCAGATTGGAACTTGCCATCGTTGCGCAGGAAACCACTGTGGAAGTTCAGCCCGGCCACGCCATTGCTTTCACGAATGGCATGTAGTTGCTTCGCGGTCAGGTTACGAGGCGTCTCGGAAAGTTCATGTGCGTTGGAGTGCGTCGCAACCAGCGGCGCATCGGTGATTTCGGCAACATCCCAGAATCCACGCTCGGTGATGTGCGAAAGGTCGATCATGACCTTCTTGCGGTTTAGCTGGCGAACTAGCTCCTTGCCCTCGGCGGTCAGTCCGCTGCCAGTATCCGGCGAGCTGGGGAATTTGAATGGCACTCCGGTGGTGAACCGGTTGCGCCGGCTATGGGTGAGTCCAACAGAACGGAGTCCAGCGGCGTAGAAGACTTCCAGTGCATCGCCGTCGAAGTCCAGCGGCTCGGCCCCCTCGAAGTGCAGCAGGATCGCAAACGTGCCGTCGTCCATGCACTGCTGAACGTCGGCGGCTGTCCGGACGATTTTGCATGCGCCGTTGGACTCGGCTTCCAGACGGATGAGTTTGCCGAGCATCGTCAGCGCCTGGTTCTGGGCATACTCCAGCGACATCGGCTCAGGGAAGGTGCTCTCGTCGCCATAGCGGGCAAAGATCTGTTCCGCTGTCAGTTCGCTATCTGCCGGCAGTGGGTCAGAGATGTACACCGCAAAGAAGCCCCCACCAAGACCGCCCTCTTGCGAACGTGGAAGATCAATATGACCCTCATCGCTCCGTTCAAAGAACGATCGCCCGGTTCTCATCAAACTCAGGATGGTGTCATTATGTCCATCAAAAATCGGTGGGTATTGACCGGCACTCATTGGCGATCCTTCCGCATGAGGAGAAATAGACAGACGGCGACCAGGCTGTCGCCGTCTGTCTATTGTCGCCCGATCCGGTCAGGATGTATAGCCCTGGAGGACCAGACCTTCAAGTGTCTCGCAGAAGTGGCCGATCTCCGCCTCAGTGTTGTAGTAGTGCACCGAGGCCCTGATCAGCCCGGTCAAGCCGCGTTCGTCCATGTCCAGCCGTGTCGATGCAGGGCCGGAAACGGTAACGTTCACCGCAAAGTCCTCGAACAGGTCGCGCAGCTCGACGGCATTGCGTCCAAGCACATCGAACGTCACAATGCCACAGCGCAGTTCGCCAAGGTCACGCACGGTGACGCCTGGAATTGTTTCCAGCTCGCCGCGTAGTCGTTCGCCAAGCGAATGTACCCGTTTCCAGATCGCGTCCATGCCCCATGCAAGGGCATAGTCGATTGCCACGCCAAGCCCAATCTTGGCAGCGTAGTTTGCTTCCCAGTTTTCGAAGCGCACCGCTCCGGGAACAACTTCATAGTCGTCAGCCGTAACCCAGGTAGCAGCACGCATATCAAGGAGGATTGGCTCGAGCTGGTCAATGATTTCGTTGCGGACATAGAGGAAGCCGGTGCCACGGGGGCCACGCAGGTATTTCCTCCCGGTTGTCGAGAGCATGTCACACTGCATCTCATCGACATTCACCGGTAGTTGGCCAACCGACTGGCAGGCATCCACCAGGAAATACGCGCCAGACTCCCGGACGACCTTGCCAATTTCGTTCACCGGGTTCACCAATCCGCCATTGGTTGGCACATGGGTGATCGAAACCAGTTTCACCCGGTCATCCAGCATCTCCTTGAGGGCAGCAACCGAGGTTTGGCCATGCTCATCGTTCGGAATGACCTCGACGACGGCACCGGTCCGCCGGGCTACCTGGAGATAGGCGATGTAGTTGCTGCCGTATTCCGACTTTGCCGTCAGAATGCGATCGCCGGGCTGAAACGGGATCGAATAGAACGCCATGTCCCAGGCTCGGGTTGCATTTTCGATGATGGCAATCTCTTCACGTGCCGCTCCGATCAGCGATGCTGCAGCGGAATAGACATTTTGGATTGCTTCGGTTTGCTGGGCAGCAGCTTCATAGCCACCGGTAGAGGCTTCCAGTTTGAGATGATCGATCTGGGCGCGCAGGACCGGTTGCGGCATGAGCGAGGAGCCCGCGTTGTTGAAGTGGAGCACCTGTTCGGCTCCGGGTGTTTCGCGCCGGGCGCGCTCGATATCAAATGCCATCGGTTGTGTACATCCTTCCTGCTGTCACATGCATAGCCAAGGAAGGGTACATCACCTGCCAAACCGTTACGCGTCAGCCAGCAGGCCAGCGCAGTCTGTCTGTGTCCCGGCGCACCATAACCGGTGCTACCGGCTCAAGCGGCGGAGGATTTCTGACGAGTTCGAGCAGGGCTGCTCCCAGCTTGCGCGGGTCAAGATGGGTGACCGATGGATCCATAATGACGGCCTGAATCTGAATTTCGGCGCCTGTGATCGCTCGCTCAATCATCCGCTGTGCGCCATCCTTGCCAGTCTCGGCAAGCACCAGCAAATGCCACCCGTTGCGACAGGCGATGACCTGGTCGGCTTCACGTACGTGACGATCCCACACGACCGGCTGACCATCAACCTGCCGGACGACAACGATGCTGAGCTCCCGGTCAAACCTGGCAGCGCGAGCGACCTCGCGGCGCAGCATTTCGCCCAGGTCGGCCTCAAACCAGGGTGAGCCAAACTCCCCCTGAAATGGCCCCATCTTCCCGAAGCGGGCAACAACCAGACCAATGCCGATCCCGATCAACATCATACCGACAACAATTGCCGGGTTTAGCGCACGTCCCACCAGAAATGTTGCCAGAACGACGATCACCAGCGCCGATATCGCACCGACAACTGGATGCAACAGTACGCGGCTCCCGAGAGAAGTGCTCCCCATGCGTCATCTTGCCCTTCTGCACCCAAAACCCTTCGTGTGCATTCTTCTCCGGCGGGGCTAGAATTCCTACATACCGAAAGTCCCGTTTGCGGCATGTACTCGGGAGCAATGACCGGAACTGCCTGGTACCGGTCCGGATGTCAGGATAGGAAAAGAAGCATGAACTACGACCTGCTCAAGTCGCTCAGCGAACTACCGGGAATCGCCGGCCGCGAGGATGCGGTCATCGCGTTTGTCAAGCAGGAGATGGACGGACTGGTCGACGAGATCAGCGTCGACCGCCTCGGGAACGTCGTCGGTGTCAAAAAGGGAACCGGCGGCCCGACGGTAATGGTTGCCGCCCATATGGATGAAATCGGCTTCTTCGTAAAGCACATCGACGACCGCGGATTCATCCGCCTCCAGACCGTCGGCGGATTTGACCCACGCGTGCTGCCGGCCCAACGAGTCATTGTCCACGGTTACAAGGGTGACAAACTGCGCGGCGTGATGGCTAACCAGGCAAAGCCGATTCACCTGCTCTCTCCGGGCGAAATGCCGACACCCAAGATCGACGAAATCTTTGTTGACATCGGCCTCTCCGGCGACGAAGCGAAAGCCGCAGTCCGTGTCGGAGACATGGTGACGATGGACCGTACCGTCGAGAAGGTCGGCAACAACGTCATCGGCAAGGCAATGGACGATCGGGTCTGCATCTACATCATGCTCGAAGCACTCCGGAAGATTGCTGATGGGCCGGTCGATTGCACGATCGTTGCAGTCGCCACCGTCCAGGAAGAAGTTGGATTGCGCGGCGCTCGCACTGCTGCCTATCACATTGATCCGGATATCGGTGTGGCCCTCGATGTCACGCTGTCGCTCGACATTCCGGGTGGAGCCGAGCAGGA
>CAZRNC010000296.1:0-4249 GCA_964601285.1 uncultured Thermomicrobiales bacterium
CCTCGGCCGGCCATGGTGGACAGGTGCTGGTTATCGGTGTGCCGTCGATGCGGCTGCTGAAGGTGATCGCCGTCTACACGCCGGAGCCGTGGCAGGGCTTCGGATACTCGGACGATACGCACGCAATCTACGAAGCGGGCGGCGTCGATGGCAAAACGCTCTACTGGGGCGATACCCACCACCCGGCGCTTAGCGAAACCGGTGGTGAATACGACGGCGAATACCTCTTCATCAACGACAAGGCGAACGCCCGGATGGCGGTGATCGACCTGAAGGACTTCGAGACGAAGCAGATCGTCAAGAATCCGCACATGATCAGCAACCACGGCGGCGCGTTCGTGACCCCGGACACTGAATACGTTACCGACGGCTCGCAGTATGCAGCGCCCTGGGGCTGGGAGTATGCTCCGCTTTCCGAATACAAGGAGAACTACCACGGTTGCATGACCTTCTGGAAGTTCGACCGCGAGCGCGGCCGGATCGACCAGGATCAGTCGTTCACCGTGGAGCTGCCGCCATACTGGCAGGACCTTGCCGATGTCGGGAAACTGGCCAGCGACGGCTGGATGTTCTCGAACTCGTTCAACGTTGAAATGTCGGTTGGTGGCCCGGATGAACCACCGGTTGAGGTCGGCGCATCGCAGTTCGAAATGGACTACATGTCGGTCATCAACTGGAAACGGGCTGCTGAGGTGGTCGCTGAAGGCAAGGCCGAAGACAAGTTCGGCATGCCGGTGATCTCGATCGCGACAGCAGTTGAAGAGGGCATCCTCTACCTGATCCCGGAGCCAAAGAGCCCGCACGGTGTCGACGTCACCCCGGATGGCAAGTTCATCGTCGTCTCCGGCAAGCTCGATCCGCATGTCACGATCTACAGCTTCGAGAAGATCATGGCCGCTATCGAGGCCGGTGGACACGAGACCGACGACTGGGGCATCCCGATCCTGCCGTTTGAGGACACGATGGAAGCCCAGGTTGAGCTTGGCCTTGGGCCGCTGCACACGCAGTACGACAACAACGGCTTTGCCTACACCAGCCTCTTCCTCGATACCGCAATCGCGAAGTGGAAGCTCGGCGAGGCCGGCAAACCCGAGACCTGGGAGATGATCGAAAAGGTCCAGGTTCACTACAACGTTGGCCACATCAGCGTTGCCGAGGGCGACACCGTTTCGCCGAAGGGCAAGTATCTGATTGCGCTGAACAAGTGGGCGATCGACCGCTTCCAGGAAGTCGGCCCGCTACACCCGCAGAACTTCCAGTTGATCGACCTCGAAGGCGACACCATGGATGTGCTGCTCGATTCGCCAATCGGTATCGGCGAGCCGCACTATGTCCAGACAATCAGTGCTGACAAACTCGATCCCTGGATCGTCTATCCGGAAGTTGGCTGGGACCCGGGCACACAGTCCCCATCGGACCATGCGACGACTCCGGGTACGGAAGGTGTTGTCCGCGATGGCAACCGTGTCACGGTCAACATGACGGTGGTCCGCAGCCAGATTCGCCCGGCCCATGTGAACCTGATCGAGGGCGACGAGGTGACGTTCCACATTACGAACATCGAACGAGCGCAGGATGCCACCCACGGTATGGCCATTCCTGGGCAGCAGGTCCAACTCAGTCTCGAACCTGGTGAGGTCGCCAGTGTGACCTTCACCGTAGACCGGGCCGGTGTGTACCCCTTCTACTGCACCGAGTTCTGCTCGGCCCTCCATCTGGAGATGATGGGTTACATGCTGGTTGAGCCGGCCTGACGGGAGTAGCGAAGATGATCGCCGGTACGCAATCACAGGTAGAAGTGGGCATGGAAGCACAAAAGACAGTTCAACGAGCCGGTATCAGTCAGCCGCCGGCGATAGCCAGGCTGGCAATCCTCGGATTTGCCGGACTCCTGCTGATCCTGTCGCTGCTGGTTCCCTTCTGGACCATCACCCTCCATGCTCCCCAATATCCGGGTGGCCTGGTCGTTGATGCCTATGCCTGGAAGCTTACCGGCGATGTCTCCGAAGTTGACGGTCTCAACCACTACATCGGCATGATGGAACTGGGAGACGCCGGGGCACTCGAACGCACGCTTGCACCGTTCGCCATTCCGGTGATCGCCGTGCTGGCGGTCGCGTCGCACTGGCTCCGGGGCCGCAAGCGCTGGCTGGCAATTGTGCCGGCGATCGCGTTCCCCTTCGTCTTTGTCGCTGACCTGTTTGTCTGGCTCTACTATGCCGGCCACTCGCTCGACCCGACGGCCGCGCTGAGTTCTTCGATCAAGCCGTTTACCCCGCGAATCCTGGGTGAAGGTCACATCGGCCAGTTCAGCACGGTCGCAAGTTTCAGTTATGGCTTTTACATGGTCGTGGTGGCGGTGCTGATCATTGTGGCAGCAACGCTGTTAGGACGGTCCGCAGATGAGCGCGAAAAATAACATCGCAATCTGGGTAGGGGTGGTGTTGGTGGTCGTTGCCGGGTTGCTCCCGGCGACGGCCGCCGCCCAACCTTCCGACCCGCAACCGGATCTGGTGGTCTGCGCCGAATGTCCGGTGACCTCGCTGGCCGAGGCACTGGAGACGGCAGGCCCAGGATCGCGTATCGAGGTTCGTGGTGGTGTCTATCCCGGCCCGGTCGTAATCGAAACAGATGTCGAGCTGATCGGTATCGACAACCCGGTTATCGATGGCCAGGGAACGGGCACCGTCGTCGCAATCCATGGAGCAGACGTTACGATTCGCGGATTCACGATCCGCAGTTCCGGCGCGAGTCTTCACAAGGAAGATTCGGGAGTGTTCGTCGACAAGGGCCGGCTGACGCTCGAAGATTCACTGATCGAGGATGCGCTGTTCGGCATCTATGTCAAAACATCACCCGGCAGCATCCTGCACAACAACACGGTCCTCGGCAAACAGATCGGCACTGCCTCGCAGGGCGATGGCATCCGGGTCTGGTACAGCGACCACACGACTATCGAAAACAACATCGCATCCGATGGGCGAGATATTATCCTCTGGTATTCCAACGACAGTATCGTGCGCGGCAACCAGTTCGACCGGGGCCGCTACGGGCTGCACCTGATGTATTCCGACCAGGCGATCATCGAGAATAACTCGCTGCGCGAGAACTCGATCGGCATCTACATCATGTACAGCCGGAATTCGCTGGTCAAGGGCAACTCGATCTCGAACAACGATGGCCCGATTGCCGCGGGTTTGGGCATGAAGGATGTCGATGGCGCGGAGATTATCAACAACCGGTTCGTCAATAACCGGATCGCCGCGCAGATAGACAACTCGCCACGTGAACCGGGTATCGAGCACTTCTGGACCGGCAACGTCTTCGCCTACAACGAGATCGCGCTCGGCCTGATGCCCTCGTCGTGGCACAACACCTTCTTCGAAAACACCTTTATCGACAACATCGAGAACGTCTCGATCCTTGGTGGCGGAGCGCTTCGCGATGTGACCTGGTCGTTCGAGGGCCGGGGGAACTACTGGAGCGACTACGCCGGCTACGACGCTGACGGGGACGGCATCGGCGACCTGCCCTACCGGTCGCAGCACCTCTTCGAAAACCTGACCGACCGCCATCCGCAGGTGCGGCTCTTCCTTTATAGTCCCGCCGCGATGGCCATCGACTTTGCCGCACGAGCCTTCCCAGCCGTTCAACCACGCGAGAAGTTCGTCGATCCCGCACCGTTGATGTCCCCGCCGGGCATCGCCGGTTTGCCGCCGGTCGAGCAGGCCGCCACGCCGTGGCGCTTGCTGGGCGGTGGGGCAGGACTCCTGGCCATCGCCGGCACGCTGCTGACTGCCGGCCGGTTGCGTCGCAAGGACGTTCCTGTTGAGAGTGAGTTAGCTATGGATACAGACGATACGAACGAGCCGGCGCAGGCTGTTCCTAGCCCCCTTCAGATGGTTACGGTTCAGGGGCTGACCAAGCGCTATGGCAAGGCCACGGCGGTGAACGATGTCAGCTTCGCGATACCCGCCGGCGAGGCGGTGGCGATGTGGGGGCCGAACGGCGCCGGCAAGACGACCATTCTCCGCTGCCTGCTCGGCATCGCCCGCTATGAAGGCGACATCCGGATCGCTGATCTGGACCCGGTTCGCCAGGGCAAGCTGGCACGCGCCGCAATCGGGTTTGTCCCGCAGGATCTGGCACCATCACCGACCCCGGTTGGCGAACTGGCGAACTTCATCGCCCGGATCAAGGGTTCGACACGTGCGGACGCCTTGCGGCAGCTCCAACGGCTTGGCATCGA
>CAZRNC010000297.1:0-4238 GCA_964601285.1 uncultured Thermomicrobiales bacterium
CCCGGCTACGCGGCGTTGATCCCGGTCGTGTTCGGTGGTGACGCGGTGGCCCCGGCCAACCCGACGGCCACTGTGGCCGGCGCCGACTCGGGTGTCATCGACATCACGCCGTACCTCGATTCGGGGGTCGACACCGACCCCGACACGTTCGGGTTCCAGGGCGACTTCTCCCAGCTTGCCGTCAGCGACACCAGCCACCAGATCGGTGCGGTCGACCGCGTCCAGGAGGGCGTCGACACCGTGCTCGCCGGCGGCACCGTGCGGCTCGAAGCGGGCACCTACCCGATCGCCACCCAGGTTGCGATCAACACGGTCGGCTTTGATGATGTCTACATCATGCTGCTTGAGTGGGGGGCGGATAGTGAAGCCCACCTGCGCATCTTTGTGAACCCGCTGGTGACCTGGATTTGGGCCGGTGGGGCGGTGTACCTGTTCGGCATGTTCGTCCTCTTCCTGCCGGCGCCGGCGATCGCTCCGGTCACCGTTCGCGCTGCATCGAGAAGGGAGGCAATCGGTGAAGTCTCCGCGGACTAAGGTTGCCCTGCTTCTGGCGTTCGTCCTGCTGCTTGTCGGCGGAACAGGTGTTGCAGCCCAGGATCTTTATTCCGAGCGAACGTTGGAGCTGGCATCACGGATGCAGTGCCCGGTCTGCTCCGGACAATCGGTGGCAGATAGCCAGGTGACGTTGGCCCGCCAGATGCGGGATGTCATCGAACAGATGGTGCAAGCGGGCGAGAGTGACGAGGCGATTTTCGCTTATTTTGAGGCACGCTATGGTCAGAACATCATGCTTGAGCCGTCCAGGAGCGGTTTCAATCTGACCCTTTGGTGGCTTCCCCCGGCTGTACTGCTCGTTGGCTTTGCGATTGTCGTTCTCTATCTGCGCGAAGGGAAGCGCCCTTCGCCTCAGGCGGTTGCTATCGACCGTGATGACGAGCTAGAAGAGCTGGCAAGCGAATATATCCGCTCCGACGCCGGAAACGGGAGCGCCTGAGCGATGCTCGTTGAGATGGCGTTGCTTGTCCTCATCGGTAGCGCAGTCTTCCTGTTTGTGCTTGCGCCGCTCATCCGGTCCCATGAGGCAAGCCCGGAGACGGAAGAGACTTCGGAATCATTGCAAGCCGACGGGCAGCCCGTAAGCGATACTCTGTGACCAATCCATTGCTGGAAACGAGAAGCGTCTATCGCCGCTATGGCCGGCAGGTCGTGCTGCGTGACGTTTCGCTGACCGTTTCTCCCGGCGAAGCAGTTGGAGTGTTCGGAGCCAACGGCGCCGGGAAATCGACACTGCTCCGGATGATGGCGACGCTGACCCGACCCTCACGTGGCGAGGTGCTGGCGTTCGGTGAGCCGGTGCTTGAGAATCGGATCGCGGTACGCCAGAGAATTGGTGTCGTTGGTCATCAACCGTATGTTTACCCCGAGCTGACCTGCCGGGAGAACCTGCGGTTCTTCGCAACGATGTTCAAGCTTGATCCGGATGAAGTGGTGTTACCGGCCATCGAGGCAGTTGGCCTCGGCGGTCGTGAAGACTCGAGGGCAAGCACGCTTTCACGCGGGTTGCTCCAGCGGCTGAACATCGCCAGGGCGACGCTCCACCGGCCAGATGTCCTGATTCTGGACGAGCCGGATACCGGGTTGGACCGTGCTGGACGCTCGGTGCTCGAAGCGACCGTTGCGAGTGTTACTGGCCGGGGTGGGGCGGTGGTCCTCACGACACATGCCCACGAGTTCGGGCTGGGGCTTTCATCCCGGTCAGTGGTTCTGCAGCAAGGCATCCTCGCTTGGGATGGATCATCGTCCAACCTGACTGTTGCCGAACTCGACCGTCTGGTCGCTGGTCGCTCGGCCGTGGAAAGCGGGGGCTGAGGGTGCGACAGGTGGCCGCTATTGCCTGGAAGGATCTACTGGTCGAGTTCCGCTCGCGCCAGTTCCTGGCGGCGATGATGGCGTTCACGCTGGTGACGATCGTGACGCTGAACTTTGCCTTCGATCTGGATCGTGGTGACCGCACCAGCGACGCGGCCGGCGCGCTCTGGATCGCATTCTTCTTCGCCGGGATGCTTGGATTGGGACGCTCGATTGCCCTGGAGCGGGATCGTGGCACGTTCGAGGGTTTGATCCTGATGCCGGTCGATGCAGGGTCGCTATTTCTCGGCAAGTTCCTTGCTACGCTCTGCTCGATTTTGATCGTTCAGGTGGTGTCGTTGCCGGTGTTTGCAGCGCTCTACAACCTGCCGGCGCTTCATCCGTGGGTTATCGCCATAACGCTTGCCGGCACAGTCGGATTTGCAGGGTTGGGGACGATGTTCTCGGCGGTCGCATCCAGCGGACGGGCGCGCGAGGTGTTGTTGCCACTGTTGCTTTTTCCGCTGCTGGTGCCGGTATTAATCGGTGCGGTTCAGGCAACAGCGCTGGTGTTCCGTGGCGAAAGCGACGGGCTGATGGCATGGTTTAATCTGTTAGTTGCGTTTGACGTGATTTTTGTCACAATGGCGTGGCTGGGATTCTCTCAAGTGATCGAAGAGTAGCCCAAACAAACTGGAAACGAGGGGTGGCAGGTGTGAGAGGTTTTGGCCGATGGACGCTGGTGAGCGGCGTAGGCGCGGTCGTTCTCATCCTGGTGGCGACCTATATGGCGCTGATCTATGCGCCGACTGATGCGGTTCAGGGCAACGCCCAGCGCATTTTCTACTTGCACCTTCCGGCAGCCATTCTTGCCTACGTCTCCTACTTTACGCTGGCCGGCGCGAGTATTCTTTTCCTATGGAAGAAGAAGCCTGAGTATGACCGGGTTGCCAGATCAGCGGCCGAGATTTCGTTGCTCTTCATCACCCTGGTGCTGGTTGGTGGAGCAATCTGGGCGAAGCCGATCTGGGGTACCTGGTGGCAATGGGATGCCCGGCTGACGACGACGCTGATTCTCTGGTTTATCGTCCTGGGCTACTTCATGATTCGCAGCTACGCCGGCGAAGCATCGGATGCGGCACGATACGCAGCAGTGCTTGCAGTTTTCGGATTGATCGATATTCCGATCATTCACATGTCGGTACGCTGGTGGCGAACGCTCCATCCGGAACCGGTGGTGCTGGACACTTCCGGCCCGAACCTGCCGAACAGCATGCTGTTTGCTGTTTGCGTCGCACTGGTCGGTTTCGTCCTGTTGTATATCCATATGCTGCTGCTGAAGTGGCATATCGAAACTGTTCGAGACAAGATCGACGAACGGGAAGCTGACATCTTGATGCAGCCGGCTATCCCGCCAAGCTACCCGGCGGCCCGCAATGTAACCGGATCTTCGGAGGACTCATGAGCGGAAATCTAGGCTATCTCTTCGCGGCATTCGCCGTTACCTGGCTGTTTATCGGCGGGTATCTCTATTACCTGAACATCCAGGTCCGCGGACTCCAGGATGAGCTGCAGGACCTTGAGGACCGCGGGCGGTAGCTGCGGGTTGGGACCAATAAAAAACTGTCATCCCGAGCGAAGTCGAGGGATCTCTTGTCCACCGGCGATAGCAAGTGTCGAGCGCGTATGACTCGGCAAATGCTTTCGTGACAAGAGATCCCTCGACTTCGCTCGGGATGACATGCAACGTTTGGCGCTCTTGACTAACATCCGGCAATTCGTGCCCCTTTGGGACGAATTGGCGGTCCATGTAGTCTCAAATCTCGCTACCCCTGCAACAACCGCCAGATCTTTTCGGCTTTCATCGGCATGTCGATCGCGGTCACACCATGGGGCCGGAGGGCGTCGAGGACGGCGTTGACGAGGGCCGGCGGGGCGCCGGTGGTGCCGGCTTCGCCGACGCCTTTGGCGCCGTGTGGTGTCCAAGGACTCGGCGTTACCGTGCTTCCCAGTTCGAAATTCGGGAACTGTTCCGCCTTTGGCACTGCGTAGTCCATGATCGTGCCGGTCACCAACTGGCCACTCTCGTCGTAGATGACCTCTTCCCAGAGCGCCTGGCCGAATCCCTGGGCGAGTCCACCATGCTTCTGCCCATCGACCAGTAGCGGGTTGATGATCGTGCCGCAATCATCCACTGCGACATAGCGGACGACCTCTACCTCGCCAGTGTCCCGGTCGATCTCGACATGCGCCAGATGCACGCCATACGGGAATTGCCGGCCTTCAGGCTTGAAGAACGATTGGGCATCAAGGCCCGGTTCCAGTCCTCCCGGGATGCCGTCCATCGCGTGAGCCGCCTGTGAGATGCGGGTGAACGGGACAGACTGGTC
>CAZRNC010000298.1:0-4227 GCA_964601285.1 uncultured Thermomicrobiales bacterium
ACGGACGCATGCGATGCGCCCCTACAATCTACCCTGTTGCAACGCCCAGTGCGTGCTGCAAGTCCGCGATGATGTCTGCCGGGTCTTCGATGCCGACGGAGAGGCGGACGAGGCCGTCGCCGATGCCGATGGCGTGGCGCTCTTCGGGCTGCAACGAGCGGTGCGACGACATGGCCGGGTAGAGCGCCAGACTGTAGACATCGCCGAGCGTCGTCGCCGGCACGACCAGCTCAAGAGACTCCAGGAACTTGAAGACCTGCTCAGCGCCGGCGTCTCTGATGTCGAACGAGATCATCGCGCCGTAGCCGCGGCCTTCAAAGAGCCGGGTGGCCGTCTCGTGGCTGAGATCGTCCGCCAGGCCGGGATAGTTGACATGCGCAATACGTGGATCGTCCTGCAGTGCCTTGGCGACGAGCATTGCCGACTGGCACTGTCGCTCGTAGCGCAGGGCAAGCGTTTTCACGCCCCGCATGGTCAACCAGGCCTCGAACGGTCCGAAGATCGCTCCGCCGAGCTTGGCGAACTCGTAGAGCCGGTCCCGGCGCATCCGGCTGGTGGCAACGACGCCGCCGGTGACGTCGCCATGGCCGGCATAGTATTTGGTCAACGAGTGGACCACCAGGTGGACACCATCGGCAGCAGGTCGATAGATGATCGGCGGCGCAAAGGTCGAATCGACCATGACCGTTGCCCGGCAGGTGCGGGCGAGTTTGACGATGGCCGGGATGTCGGTCACCCGGATCAGCGGGTTGGACATCGTTTCGCAGATAATCAGCGCCGGTTGTAACCGGTTGACTGCTTCCTCGACGGCGTCGAGATCGAGAATATCGACCATCTCAATTTTGCAGCCCCAGTCGGTGAAGAAGCCGGTCAACGAGGAGTAGGTCTGGCCGTAGAGTTCCCGCGATGCGAGGATGGTATCTCCCGGGCTGACGCTGGTTGAGATCGCAGCGTGGACCGCCGCCATGCCAGACGAAAAGGTAATCGCCGTGGTGGTACCTTCGAGATTGGCGATGACTGTTTCGAGGGCAGTCGTCGTCGGATTACCGTAGCGGCTGTAGACATATTTGCCTTCTGCGCCGCCCAGCGCCGCATCCATAATCTCCATATCATCGTAGAGATAGGCGCTGCCGGGATAAATCGGTGAGACAACCGGGGTAAACTCCGGGCGTGCGGCGCGTTCGCCGGTGTGGACTGCGCGAGTGGACAGAGACCATTTCTTGCCGGATGATGCGTTCATTTTCTGGCATAACCTTCCCGAAACGTTACCGGTTGAGTGTAGAGGTTCCCGGAAATCAGTGTCAATTCCGATGCAGAGCAATGGAGATAGATTGTGAACGAAGACCGGATACTCGATGCCGATCAGTTTGCTGATCCGGCAGCGCCAACTGTCAAGGACCGTTTTCTCGGTGCGCTGCTCGGCATGGGCATTGCCGATGCGCTGGCGATGCCGACCCGTGGACTCTCACGGGAAGCGATCAGGAGCCGCTTCGGACAGGTGACGACCTACCATCCGCTGCTGACCGACGATGGCGATATGCGTGTTCCAGCCGGGCAATTCACCGACAACACCGAACTGGCGCTCTGCCTCGCCGAGAGCCTGGTGACATCCAATGGCTTCCTCGATCCGTCTTCGGCCGGCTTCCGGTTCGTCCAGTTGCTCACTGCCGAATACAACCACTTCCTGGGCGAGACGACCCGGATGGGACTCGAAGCTGCTCTTGAGAGCGGAGAGTTCCAGTCGGGACCGGGAGGTGATGGAACCGCCGGAGCCAGCCCGGCCGCCCGGATTGCGCCAGTAGCCCTGGTGCATACGCTCAGCAACTTCAATTCGGAGCTGCTGGTACGCGAAGTGATGCGCTCGTCGTTTATCACCCATTCACATCCTGAATCAGTCAACGGAGCGCTGGCAGTCGCCTACGCCATGCGGTTGATGGCGCGCCGGGAGATGCCGATCGAGATGCTGATCGAAGAGATTCTGGCGTTTATTGATGAAGACGCGGTGGCTGCCAGGCTGCGGGTGGCGCGCAGGCTGCTCGATGCTGGCGTTGATGAGGACGCGGCACTCGATGAAATCGGCACCAGTGGCTATGTTGCCGAATCGGTTGCGGCGGCGCTCTATCTGCTGGAACGTTATGCTGGCAAGTTCGAGCCGATCGCGTTTGCAGCGGCGAATGCCGGTGGCGCAACCAGTAGCATCGGGTCGATCGCCGGCGCACTTTCCGGAGTCTGGACCGGTGCAGCGAACATTGACCCGGACCTTGTCGAAGGATTGGACGGACGAATGTACATCCTGATGGCAGCGCCGACGCTGCTACGGGTCGCCCAATTGCGTGCAGGGCTGTATCTGCAGTTGCACCAGCGATGACGAGCCGTATCGAAGCGGTCATCTTTGATATGGATGGCTTGCTGATTGATTCCGAACCGTTGCAGTTCAGGGCCTGGAGTGAGTATGTCGAAACGCTGGGGCATAGGTTAACCGGCGATGTTTTGTCGAACATGCTCGGCCGGCGCCTGATTGACTCGGCGAGAGTCGTTGTTGATGCCTTCGCGCTGGATATGGCTGCCGAAGAGGTCGCTGAAGAGCGCGACCGCTATTTTCTCTCGATGGTGCCGGGCAAGATCGGTCCACAGCCGGGGGCAATTGAGCTGGTCAACACGCTGCAATGCCGCCAGATTCCGATGGCGCTGGCAACGTCCGGCCATCGTCGCTATGTTGATATGGCTCTGGAGAGCGCCTGCATCCCACGGTTGTTTACTGTCGAGGTCACCGGTGATCTGGTGACGCATGGCAAGCCGCATCCGGAGACATTCCTGACGGCGGCATCGCTCCTGGGTACCGAGCCGGCACGGTGTCTGGTGCTGGAAGATGCTCCGAACGGTGTCAATGCAGCAGTAGCGGCCGGTATGCCCTGCCTGGCGATTCCAGGGCACGAAACCTCGCACGATGACCTTGCCGGAGCGGATGCGATTCTGGAGAGCCTGGCCGACGTGACCGGCTGGATCGATCAGTGGGCGGCGTCCCAGGGGTAGACAATCCAGTCGTCGGTCGCTTCGGCGTAGATGTCCGGCGATTCACCAGGATATTGCGATGCGCCGGGTTTGTAGTGCAGCACGGTGAAGGTTGGCTTGCCGCCGGACGCTGCCACCCGGTTGCGGATTTCAACCGCGGTCCGGCCGCTATCCCAGACATCGTCGATGACCAGAATCTCCTTGCCGTCCAACAGGTCGACTTCCGGAAACTGCAGGAAATGGGCCGTCGTGAGCGGTTCGCCGGTTCCGTTGTGGAACTGGACCGCGGCGACGAGGATGTTGCGGATGTCCAGCGCCTCACTGAGCAATCCGGCCGGAACCATGCCGCCTCGGGTGACGACGAGCATGGCGTCGAACTGTTGCCCTTCGAGCTTGCCGGCCAGGTGGTCAACCATCCTGGCGATGTCATCCCAACCGAGTATGCGTTTCAACCGTCGTTCCACGTCCTGCCCCTTCTTCAACATTTTTTCGTTGCCTGAGTATATCTACCTGAACTGTGCGGGTGCGTTCTCTCAGGCGACACCTCCTGGGGCGCACGGCAATGCGTCTGCGTTTAGACACCGCGAGTGTCTGATCAGGATCTACCATCTCAAATCGTCATCCCGAGCGAAGTCGAGGGACCCCGTGAGTCGGAACTTTACAGGCATCGTCGAGATTCGAGGCTCGAGATCCTTCGACTTCGCTCAGGATGACAATCAAGCAGGCATGCACGAGCAAATCCTGGAATGAGTTGCACGCGGACGCATTGCCATGCGCCACTACCGCTGCGGGGGGCCGATGTGGCGGGAGGGTGTTATCATTCGAGATGCTTTATACGATCTGGCAGGGCTGTTGCTGCCCGAACATTCGCAACACCGCATCAATCTTGAAAGTGGAACGCTGGGTAGATGGCAGAGAAACGCGATTATTATTCCGTGCTCGAGCTTGCTCGGGGCGCTTCGAACGACGAGATCAAGAAGGCGTATCGCCGGCTTGCAAGGCAGTACCATCCTGATATCAACAAGGAACCGGACGCCGAGGACAAATTCAAGGAGCTTAGCGAAGCCTACGAGGTGCTCAGCAACGATGAGCGCCGGGCGGCTTACGATCGCTTTGGCCATGCAGCCTTCTCCGGCGGCGGTGGCGGCGACCCGTTCGGAGGCGGATTCAGCGGCGGCTCACCGTTTGGCGACCTCTTCGAGTCCTTCTTCGGTG
>CAZRNC010000299.1:0-4226 GCA_964601285.1 uncultured Thermomicrobiales bacterium
CCCAAACTACCTCGTAGGTCAGCGTGCCGGAACGGGAAACCAGCCCCACCCGGCCACGCTGGTGGATGTAGCCAGGCATGATGCCAATCTTGGCCTCGCCGGGGGTAATCAGTCCAGGACAGTTCGGGCCGATCAGCCGCGATCCACTGTTCTTGACATGCCGCCAGGCTTTCACCATATCGTTGACCGGGATGTTCTCGGAGATACAGATAATCAGCGGAATGTTGTTATCCGCCGCCTCGATGATCGCATCCGGCGCGAACGGACCGGGGACGTAGATGATCGAGACGTTTGGCTCGGTTTCGCGCACAGCATCGGCGACGGTATCAAAGACCGGCACGCCATGGACGCTGCGGTCGCTGCGGCCCGGCGTCACACCAGCAACGACCTTGGTGCCGTATTCCAGCATCCCGCCGGTGTGGAAGGTACCTTCCCGGCCGGTGATGCCCTGAACCAGAACGCGACTGTTGCTATCGACAAGAATGCTCACAGTTTCCGGTGTCCCCTCTATTGACCGCTGCGCGAGACGGCAACAACGCCGCGTGCCGCTTCGGTCATGGTGTCGACGGTGGTAATTCCGGCGTCCGAGAGAATCTGCCGGCCTTCTTCCTGATTGGTTCCTACGAGCCGGATCACCATCGGCACATTCACCTCGACCCGCGAACGGGCTTCGAGGATGCCTTTGGCAACCAGGTCGCAGCGGGTGATCCCGCCGAAAATGTTGAAGAGAATGGCATTTACCGAGGTATCAGCCAGCACCAGCTCCAGCGCCAGTGCAACCTGGTCGGCGCTCGCGCCGCCGCCAACATCCAGGAAGTTGGCAGGTTCGCCGCCCTCCTGCTTGACGGCGTCCATCGTCGCCATCGCCAGGCCGGCACCGTTCACCACACAGCCAATGTTGCCATCCAGCTTCACAAACGAGATGCCGTTAGCGCGTGCCTTGGTCTCGGTCGGGTCCTCTTCATTGGCGTCACGCAGGTCTTCAAATGCGGGGTGACGGTAGAGCGCGTTGTCATCAAGCGTGACTTTCGAATCGAGCGCCAGCCAGCGGTCGTCGGCCGTCAGGATGAGCGGGTTGATCTCGGTCAGCGATGCGTCCGAGCCGACAAATGCGTCGTAGAGCGACTGGACGATGCCGAGGAAGCCACGCATCAACTGAGGCTCAATACCCAGGCCGAAGGCAACCATCCTTGCCTGGTAATCCTGCAAGCCCAGCAGCGGGTCGGCCGTCACCCGGATGATCTTCTCCGGGGTGTCGCGGGCGACCTCTTCAATATCAACGCCACCTTCGGCGCTGGCCATAATCGTGATTCCGCGCGCTGCCCGGTCGAGAATGATGCCGAGATAGTACTCGCGTGCAATCTCGACTGCCGGCACCACCAGCACCTTGTGGACGGTATGCCCGCTGATGTCCATCCCCAGGATGGCCGCTGCGGCTTCCCGTGCTTCGTCGGCCGAGCCGGCCAGTTTGATGCCGCCAGCCTTGCCCCGGCCACCAGAATGTACCTGGGCCTTGATCGCGACCTTTCCGGAACTGCCGGCGAGTTGCTGGGTTGCCAGCGCTGCCTCTTCGGCAGTCGTCGCAACCTTGCCGGCGTTGATCGGAATACCATAGGTTTCCAGGAGTTCAGCTGCCTGGTATTCGTGAATATTCATGAGTGTTGTTACGCTCCTGCTACATCTCCGAATCCGTCCGGATTGCCCGTCGATCATAGCATAGCGAATCCGCATACCTTCGCGCCGATTCGCCAGAATCCAACCTGTTACTATTAGATGAAACGGTACTGGGGCCGGAAAGTTTGTGTACAGGGAATATGGAGGATCATACGTGCTTCAACGAGAAGAAAGCCGCCATGATTTTGCGTTTATTGCAGGCGTTATTATCGGTGCAATCGCCGGTGCGATTGTAACGCTCGCACTCGCGCCGATGTCCGGCAATCAAACAAGAGAAGCCATTCGCACCCGTGTGAATGAACTGCCACTCGATGACATCAAGCACAAGGCCGACGACCTCAAGCACAAGGCGCAGGATGTGAAGGAGAAGGCCGTCGATCGCGCAACCGAGGCCAAGGAAAAAGCCGCCGACCAGGCTCAGCCAATGATGGACAAGGTCAAGACCCAGGTTGGCGACATTGCCGCCAAGACGCCACTGAAGGGCGGCAACGAAGCAGAAGATATCATCGACGAGGTGGCAGAACTCATTCCGCCATCCACCACCACGTCCTAATCCCTGAAAGGAGTGCAAACAATGTTTGCACGCGCCCGGGTAGCAACCAAGTTCTTTACCTATGGATTGATTCTCGGCATCCTCTTTGCCCCCGGCAGCGGGGCCGAGAACCGGGAACGGCTCAAACAGTGGTTCTCTGACATGGTCGGCCAGTTCCGCAGCTAACAGCAGCGCGCCGGCCCACGAAAGGATAGTCTGTGTCCACCCGAAAACAGGAGAAGTTCCTCGGTAGCAGGGAACTGCAACCGGAAACGTTGATGATGGGCTATGGCTACCGGCCGGAATGGTCTGAAGGGGCACTCAAGCCACCGATTTTCCAGACCTCGACCTATGTCTTCAAAAATGCCCAGGAGGGCAAGGACTTCTTCGCGGTGGCCTACGGGCTGCGCGAACTGCACCCCGACGAAAAGATCAGCCTGGCCTATGGCCGCATCAACAATCCCAATGTCGAGATCCTTGAGGATCGGATGACGCTCTGGGACGGTGCCGATGCGGCCCTTGCCTTTGCCACCGGCATGAGCGCGATCACAACAACCATGCTCGAGTTCCTTCGCCCGGGTGATCTGCTGCTCCATAGCGCCTCGGTCTACGGCGGCACCGACCACTTCATCAAGACCGTCCTGCCGAACTATGGCATTGATGCGGCCGGCTTCGGTGTGCATGACACCCACGAGGATGTCGTCAGGATTCTCGAAGCAAGCGGCAAAGCTGACCGTTTGGCGATGATCTATATCGAAACCCCATCGAACCCGATGAACTATCTGGTCGATATCCAGATGTGTGCCGACATTGCAAAGCAGTTCTCGACCGACGACCGCAAGGTGATCGTTGCCGTCGACAACACCTTCCTTGGCCCGCTCTTCCAGCAGCCGATCAAGCAGGGCGCCGACCTGGTGCTCTATTCAGCCACCAAATACATCGGCGGCCACAGCGACCTGCTGGCCGGCATCTGCCTGGGGTCCGATGACCTGATCAAACGTGTCCGCGGTATGCGAACATTCCTCGGCTCCATGGCCGACGCCTGGACCGGCTGGCTCCTGCTCCGCAGCCTTGAGACACTGAAACCGCGGATGATTAGCCAGCAGGAAGTTGCACGTATCGTTGCAGACTATCTGCGGGATCACCCCAAGGTGGAGAAGGTCTATTATCTGGGCCACCTGAAGCCGGGCGACCCACAACACGATATTTACCAGAAGCAGTGCCTCGGGCCGGGTTCGATGATTTCCATCGACATCAAGGGCGGCGAAGCAGAGGCGTTCCGTTTCCTGGATGCCCTGCAACTCGTCAAGCTCGCCGTCAGCCTGGGCGGCACCGAATCCCTCGCCGAGCATCCCTCAACGATGACCCACGCCGACGTCAGCCCGCAGGACCAGGCCGGCATCGGCCTGACCGACAAACTGGTCCGCATGTCCATCGGCATCGAGCACCCCGACGACCTCCTCGCCGACCTGGAACAGGCGCTGGACCTGGTGTAGGACGGTGATGCGTTGTGCATTATCCCGTACGGGCTAGGCCATGCCTCGCCCTCGGACCGGAACGGTCCGCCTCTGGATAAGAGTCGGCTGGATCAGGTGAGGTGGCGCTGACGCGCCAAGGGCGAGGCATGGCCTAGCCCGTACGAGGTTATTCACCGCCGATCCCGGGAATCAGATGCACCGCCGACGGGGAAATCGCCAGCGAGACATCCTCGCCCGCCCGCAGGCCGGCAAGCTCTCGCGCACCGGGTGAGATGGTGAGTTCCAACGGCGTGTCGTTGACTCGAACATGGACGGCGAAGCGGGTTCCATGGTCGATGATTTCGGCGACGGTCCCATGCAGGGTAATCAGATCATCGCCGGCCAGATGGATCGCTTCCGGACGGATCACCACCGTGACCGGCGTACCATCAACGAGGCCCCCAGGGTCAACAGCAAGTCGGCCCAGCGAAGCGTCGAGCCAGCCGGCACCGCCATCTCTCCGGACGGTTGCAGCGATCAGGTTTCGCGAGCGCACCAGTTCG
>CAZRNC010000300.1:0-4194 GCA_964601285.1 uncultured Thermomicrobiales bacterium
CCACTGCTGCCGGCCGCGATCCTTCGGCAGTGACTCGTGTCTACAACATCGGTGGTGTCTTCGCGCCGGAGGCAACGCCCTACGCCGACACTGACAAGCAGATCAGCGGCCCGCCGGAACACTGGGCTTCAGTCCTGACCCATCTGGCGACCGACCAAGGTTTCTCGAAATTCATTCTCTGGGCACAGCCAAACTCAGCGACTCTGCGCACATTCATCGAAGAGGTCGCCCCAGCCGTCCGCGAGCAGGTTGCGGCTGCGCGTTAGCCGATGCGCTTGTAGGCCGGCAGGAATGTCGCAACGAGGAAGATGAGGACGAGCAGGATAGCGCCGCCGGCTCCAACGACCGGCGGTGCCCCAAAACGGTCGATCATGAGCCCGACCGGCAGGATGGCGATCGGGGCCGCAGCATTGGTGATATGGAAGAGACTCATCACCCGGCCGCGATAGGCCTGGTCTGCCGTGCTGATGACCAGGGTGCTGTTGAGTGCCTGATAGCCGGCCGCGGCGAATCCCACAACCACGATCATCATCAGGCCGACCCAGTAGGTCGGGCTGAAGGCGAACGCAACCAGGGCACCGCCGAACGTCATGCCCAGCCCCATCTGGATGAGTCCCCGGCGCGCGAAATTGGTCATTGACGCGATGACAAGCGAGCCGATGAGCGATCCGACCCCGCTCGCTGCCAGCAGGATGCCCAACCCGGCGGCATCTACATTGAATACATCCTCGGCAAACACCGGCATCAACTGCTGGTAGGGATTTCCGAGAAACATCGGGATGAACGCCAGCATCAGCAGGGTCAGGACGACCGGATTATTTCGCACATAGGAGAGTCCGTCGGCAATTGAACGAAGTGGCGAGACTCGCTCCTGTTCCTCCGGCACACCTTTGTTCTTGATTCTCAGCAGATTGACAAACACCGAGAAGAATAGAAGCGAGATGATGGCAAAAGTGCCACCAACGCCAATGAACGGGATGACGATTAAACCTCCAGCAACCGCCGGGCCAATAACACGCGTGAAGTTCATGCCAGACATCTGGAGGGCGATGGCACTCATCACCCGCTCCTTCGGAACGATCTGGGCGACGAACGACTGGCGTGCCGGCATGTTGAACGCCATGCCGATGCCGGTCAGCACCGAGACCATCGCCAACTGCCAGATTTGGATTACACCGGCGAACACAAGAATCGCATTCAGCGCCGCCGCTGTGCATTGCAGTGATTGGGTGAAAAGCAGGATGCTGCGCTTGTTGAACCGGTCGGCCGCTACCCCACCGAAGAGGCTGAACGCGAGCATCGGCAGCGCCGTCGCAAGCGCAACGACTCCAACCGATGCTGCCGATCCTGAAATGTCATAGGCAAGATAGCCGCGAGCAGTGATACCCATCTGCATCGCCATGGTGCCGGGCAGGCTGCTGATCCAGAGATGGCGAAAATCGGCGAATTCGAGCACCAGGAAGGGTCGCTTCCAGGCTGGTGCTGCTTGCGGATCTGATGCTGGACGTGCGGGCTTGTTGGAACCCGTCGGCATATCGCTGCAAGAACCTTCCCAACCACCGCCAGTGTGAAAAGGATTCCACTACCCGGCAACAGTATCCCGCAGGATAGCCGCACTCTCGGACATCGGCAATAGGGAAATGCGGATAGTTTCAGGATTTCTCCAGTACCAGCTTATGTGCAGCATCAGTAGCAGCTTCGGATGGATCAGCCGCAGGTTTTGGTCCCCATACGAGGACGAAGACAAACAGGATGGCCATCACGATCGCACCAACCCACATTGCTTGTTGCCAACCGTCGATGAAGGCCAGTTGCGCAGAGCGGTAGAGGTCTGCAGCGTATGGCTGGTTTTCCCCGGCAATTGCCAGTGCATCGGCAATGCCACGACTTGCCGACGCCACTGCCTCCGGTGGAGCACCAACCGGGTGTGATTGCAACGCATTGCTGTATCCAGCGGCAAAGACTGCCCCGAGCAATGCAACACCGAGCGCTGTCCCGAACTCACGTGTCACGTCATTAAGCGCAGAGGCTACGCCCTGTTGCTCGCGTGGCAATGATGAGGTGATCGCTTCGGTGGAAGGCGCCATTGCGAGTCCCATACCAACCCCCATGGTAGCCATCCCCGGCAGAACCGATAGATAACCTCCGTCAACCGAGACAAGCAAGGACATCAGGGCAAGCCCGCTGCCGCCCAGCAGGACTCCGCTCGCGATCGTGAATCGTGCCCCGATTCGGCCCGCAACATGCGGTGCAAGGCCGGAGACAACCATCATGAGCACTGCCATTGGCATCAGCCCAAGCGTTGAGCGAAGTCCTGACCAACCTAGCACGGCCTGGAAGAATGGAAAGAGCACGATGAAAACCCCAGCCTGCACGCCAAACCAGGTGAGCAGCGACACCGAACCGCTCGTGAGATCCCGTTTGAAGAACAGTCTGATGTCCAGCAGTGGGGCTCGATGGCGAAGCTCCCAGATAATGAACGCGACGATGGCGCAGAGTCCAAGCAGGAGTGATGCAAGGGCCGGGAGTGAGGACCAGCCCCGGGCGGGGCCTTCATGGAGAAACAGGATGAGTCCGATAACGAATGCAACGGAGAGCAGCGATCCGACCGTGTCGAACTTGTGCTCGAATGCTTCGCGAGAGTTCGGGACTGAGCGTAGTGTCATGATTGCTGCAACAGTAATCAGCACAACCGGCAACACGAACAGCCAGCGCCAGGTGAGCAAATCGACCAGGGCGGCTGACAAGAACATTCCCAGAATGCCACCACCGCCGGCTACCGCCGTCCACACGCCGATTGCTTTGGATCGTTCCTCGTCCGGGAAGACCGAGGTGATGACGGAGAGGGTGACTGGCATGATCATGGCAGCACCTACTCCACCGAGAAAGCGAGCCACGAGCATCACCTCGGTTGTGGGGGCAAGCCCGGAGGCAATATTGGCCAACCCGAAGATTGCCAGCCCACCCAGCAATACCGGTTTGCGGCCCCAGCGGTCACCAACTGCGCCAAGCGGCAACAGCAGTGCGGCCAATGTGATCGCATAAATGTTGATCATCCATAGAACCTCGGCATGGGTCGCCTGAAGGCTAATGGCAAGGTGTGGCTGGGCAACGTTGAGACCGGTAACTGCTGCGATTACAGCCATAAGAGCGATGCAAACAGTAAGCAGAATGTTTCGACGCTGTTTGGGGTCGTGTACCGTCGGATCGGCCGCGAGAGGTGAACTCTCAGCCGACTCCAGCTCGTTGGTTCTACCGGGTCGATCTATTCTGGACACCAGCCCTCTTTCCACGTATAAGTTAGAGATACAAGACATGAGTCATGTAGCATGGAAAGATACAAGATGATCCAGAGGATGTCAATGTCGTGGCCGGCTCGACTGCAGTGACTGTATTTCTGCCGGCTTGGGAGGTTTTTCAATGAACAGGGACACTCGATTGTCCGATGTCGTACACGTGCTGATTCACCTTGGCCACGTGCAAGTGCCGCTCACTTCTGAAGTGTTGGCGAAGAGCATTGGAACCAACCCTGCAGTGTTCAGGCGCACGATGGCGGGCCTGAGAAATGCCGGATATGTGCAATCTGTGAAAGGACATGGGGGAGGATGGACGCTCGCTTGCCCGCTCGCAAGCATCCGCATGCTTGATGTCTATTCTGCGCTTGGGCGGCCCAATCTGTTCGCCATAGGTAGCCGATCAGACCGCCCGGATTGCCTTGTGGAGCGCAAGGTAAACGAGGCGCTGGCTGCAACGCTGGTCCAGGCTGAAGCGTTGTTTGTCGAACGATTCGGCAACATCACCCTTGATTCGCTCGTGCCAGGATCGCTCTCCTCGCATTCAGCACCATGTGACCAGGTTGCCGCGAGTTGACTGTTTGGGATTGGTTGCCGGTCGCTTGTAGGCCCATTCGGGGCAATATTTCCGGGCAGATGCCGTAGGGTTGCGGCTGATCCTGGACCTAGCCTTTTTCACCCTTGCCCTGCTGTTGCATGGCATAGCCGATGGCGACACCGACCGCAATACCAACGCCCATGCCTACCGCGAGATTGTCCAATGCAACGCCGAAGGCAGCACCAAGTGCAACACCAATGGCAAGGCCCATTGCCAGGCTGGTCGATTCGCTGTCCTCTTTTTCCTCGTCTGGTGGGGTATTGTCCGATGGGCTGTTCATGACCATCCTCCAATAGAGTTGTA
>CAZRNC010000301.1:0-4191 GCA_964601285.1 uncultured Thermomicrobiales bacterium
GGCCGAGCACCATCTCGCGGACCAGCAGCCCGTTCGTCACGTACCAGATCGAATCAATGTCGCCGGCAGGATTAGTGATCTCCATGCGTGATTTGTCGAAATACTGGACTGCGCGCATCCCCCCGGGAGCCTGATCGTACTCCTCGTGGAGGATGCCGGTGAACGCTGCCGGTCCCCACATCCATGTGCGGCTGGAGTTGCCGGTTGCGACTGGCTGGTCAGTTCGTTGCCAGGTTCGTTGGAAGGCTGGATTCCCCGGAACAACGGCGAGTGCAGAAAGGTTGGTCATCAGCAACATGGCGACGACAAAAATCAACGTGCTCTTGCTGAGCCGGCGTGCGTTCATTGTTGGTATCCCCTTGTGGCTACCAGCCTCGCTGGCGTCCGGGAACGTCGATTACCTTCCCGGATGGAATCGCTTTGCGGACCATCACCGCCGCTACCAGCGCTACTGCTCCGCTGATGCCGAGCAGGCGGCCACGCGAGCGTTTCGCCGGCTCAACCGGTTCCGGTTCGATGACCGGGAGGGATGTCCAGGATGTGGCATTCCGCACGGTTACCTGGCGGACGAAGGGAAGTGAGGTGCTGATCTCGACTTCGGAGAGCTGGACTGCATGGGTATGGAAGCGCTGCTGTACCTCTTGCTGGCGAGGTGGAACTTCCTGCCGTGAACGGTCGAGCAGGACCTTCTCGGTCGCCCGGAGAATGTCCGGGGCGAGCGAGATGGCCAGCCTGGCAATCGAAGATGAGACCGATCCGGATGTAGACGGTACGGCCAACGCAGTGTTTCGGGACTGGTTCCGAACCGGAACCGGAAGCTGCTGCGACATACGTTGGGTTCCTCCCCTATCTGGATGGTGACTGGTGGTCAATACGCGTTGCAAAGGATGGTATCCCAGCAGTGCCAAACCTGCAATGTCCTAGTCCGTACGCGGCTCTCCTGCTTTCCAGTGAAGGAAGCTGATGTAGTTCATCACCTCGGACCGCTGTGTAGGAGAGAGCTCGGCGAGTTTGCGGATCACCTCGGGAAGACTGTCCTGTTCGATGGCGCTATCGCGCTGCATCTCCAGCAGGATCATCCCCAGCATGGATGGCAGATCGAGATCAAACGCGTGGGCAATCCTGTCCAGCGCTTCGATGGTCGGCGTCGACCTGGCTTGCTCAACCTGGTAGATGGACGTGTGTGCAATGTCGGCATGGCTGGCCAACTCCCGGAAGGACCAGTTGCGTTTTTCGCGCAAAGCCTTATAGACACTGCCGGTCGCCAGACGGTAGCGGTCTTCGGCATTCAGGGAATCGTTCGAGGAGGGATCACTCATCGTAGCCTCCGTTGCAGCATGTTATCCACCTTGAAATGGTGACATATTGTCGCTATTCTGTGTTCCGGGATTGCATTCATCCGGAGCCGTTATGCCAGGCGTACCACTACAAGTCATCGTTGCCGGTGTTCCGCGCTCCTGTCAGGACGCCCGGTCGGATGGATCATGGCTAACCTCACGTCATATTGAACAAATTCGCTCTGTTTCTCCTGATATAGAACTGATTCACCTTACCCGGAACGATCTGGAGTCAGGTAAAGCGTCAACGCCGGACGTTCTCCTGATCGAAGCAAGTGGCCGAGAAGGATACCTGGACGAAATCCCGTTCGAAGGCTTCCAGTCGCTGGTTTCGGATCGGCTGCGCTGGGTGCAGTCGTGCAGCAGTGGAGTCGGCCACATCCTCGAACTGGGCCTGCTCGGGCCGGATGTTTTGCTGACTAACGCTGCCGGCGTGCATGCCAATGCGCTTGGGGAGAGCGTTATGGCAGCGGTGCTCTTCCACGCCAAGCGGCTGGGTGAACGTCTGGAGAACCAGAAAAAACGAGTCTGGACCGAACTCTTCTGCTCCGAATTGCGTGGCAAGACGATGCTCATCATCGGTGCCGGCAACATCGGCCGGGCTGCGGCGCGGTTGGCTGACGCGTTCGGCATGCATGTCATCGGTGTCCGCCGGTCACCGGAATCACTCCCCCACTTCACCCGGATGGTCGGCCCGAGCCAATTGCCGGACGCGCTCCCGGAAGCTGATTATGTGGTGATTACCTGCCCGTTGACCCCGGAAACTGAAGGGATGATCGGCGTGCCGGAGCTATTATCGGTCAAACCGGGTGCATACCTGATCAACGTCTCCCGGGGAAAGGTTGTCCAGGAACCGGCGTTGCTCGATGCCCTGGCGACCGGCCGGCTCTCCGGCGCCTACCTCGACGCCCACGCCCAGGAGCCACTGCCCGACGCCCACCCCTTCTGGACCGCCCCCGGCGTCACCATTATCCCGCACGACTCCCACTCCTCCCCACTCATCGGTGACAACATCATCGACCTCTTCACCGACAACCTCGGGCGCTTCCTGGCCGGCAAGCCCTTGCGGAATGTTGTCGATCCGTCGCGGGGGTATTAGGCCAGTCTGTCGTCCTGACCCGAAACTTGACAGGATGGCCTAATCGCCATACACTGCGACGGTTCGGAATTGATCCACGATATCTCAAGAAGGAGGTTAACCCACCATGACGGCAACTACATCTACGCGCGTGTGCCGGGTTATCCTCGGGATTTCCGGATAGGCTCTTCCTGACTCTTTTCTGATTCCAGGTTTTTTCCACGGCATCGCGCAACTGAGGACCCACCCCCGGCAATAGCCGCAGGGTTTCTCTGTTGTCCGATTCACCGTGGAGATAACCATCTGTGATTGATTCTTCCTCCTGTCGCGTCCTGAACCTTGGCATTCTGGCGCATGTCGATGCCGGCAAAACCAGTCTCACCGAGCGACTGCTCTATTCCGCCGGCGTAGTTGGCGAGATCGGTAGCGTCGATGCCGGCAATACCATCACCGATTCGCTTGAGCTTGAACGCCAGCGTGGCATTACGATCAAGTCGGCTGTCGTTTCGTTCCAGCTCGCCGATGTGACCGTTAATCTGATCGACACACCCGGCCATCCGGATTTCATTGCCGAAGTGGAGCGGGTGCTGAATGTGCTCGACGGGGCGGTGCTCGTTATCTCGGCGGTTGAAGGTGTCCAGCCGCAGACCCGCATCCTGATGCGGACGTTGCAACGGCTACGGATTCCGACGCTGATCTTCATCAACAAGATCGATCGCGCCGGCGCACGACACCAGTCGCTGCTCAATGACATCGCCAGCAGGTTGAGTCCGGCCACCATTGCGATGGGCGCACCGGTGTCGCGCGGTACTCGTGATGCCGGATTCGTGCCATACGATGCTGGTGATGAATCGTTCCTGGACCGGCTAGCCTCGGTGCTTGCCGACGGAAGCGACCTGTTTCTTGAGGAGTGGCTGGAAGGCGGCGGCACACTGCCCTGGTACCGGACACAGGCGGAGCTTGTCCGCCAGACTGCGGATTGCCTTACCCATCCTGTCTATTTCGGCTCGGCGATCACCGGGGCCGGGATAGATGTATTGATCGACGGCATCACCAGTTTGTTGCCGGCGACGGCTGGTGATGCGGATGCTCCCCTATCGGCCGCCGTCTTCAAGGTCGACCGGGGTTCGGCTGGCGAGAAGATCGCCTTTGTGCGGGTCTTTTCAGGCGCGATCCACCTGCGCGCCCGACCGGAGACGGCGAACGACCAGCAGGGCAAGGTGACGGCGATTTCGCTGTTTGCCGACGGCGGTCAGGTGATCAGCAATCATCTCCCGGCAGGCAGCATCGGCACGATCGTCGGCATGCCTGATATCCGGATCGGCGATGTCCTCGGACAGCCACGTCCCGATACGCAGGAGCATCATTTTGCGCCGCCAACGCTGGAGACGGTCATCGCACCGGTCAACGAGGATGACCGTGGGTTGCTGCGGGTGGCCCTTGCCCAGCTTGCTGAGCAGGATCCGCTGATCAACCTGCGCCAGAACGACATCCGTCAGGAGCTCTACCTATCGCTCTATGGCGAGGTGCAGAAAGAGGTCATCGAATCGACACTGGCAACCGACTTTGGCGTTGCGGTCGAGTTCCGCGAGACACTGACCATCTGCATTGAGCGACCGGTTGGTTGTGGCTCCGCCGTTATCTTCGATTCGGATGAGGACAACCCGTTTCTGGCGACGATTGGCTTACGGATCGAGCCGCTTCCGGAGAACAGCGGGCTGCGCTACGGCCGCGAAATCGAGGTGCATGGCACGATGCCGCCGGCGTTCTTTACGG
>CAZRNC010000302.1:0-4176 GCA_964601285.1 uncultured Thermomicrobiales bacterium
CTAGCGTGCGTGTTAGAACATGCCGCATGAGTGAGACAAACAGCTTGGTGAACAGATTAACGACACGCGCGGAGTTCCGTTGGGTGGGCTTGCTGCTGGGTGTGGCATTGCTGCTGGGTCTGATCCAGCCGGCGATTGCCCAGGAGCAGGAGACCGCCGAACCCGACCAGACGAACGAAATCGGTGGGACGACGTTCCGCGTCTTCGCCCATCCGGAGGGGCTGGTGGGCTACACCACTGCCAACGGGCATGTCATCCAGCCGGACGATTTCTTTGTGGCGCTGCCTTGCTTCTGCGTGCTTTCCAGCCGTGGCGGTGACGAGTTCCAGGTTCGGGTGGAATACAACGGCACTTCGCTGGTGCTGCCGGTTTGGGATGTCGGCCCCTGGAATGTTGAAGATAACTACTGGGATCCGCGTTCGGAGCGCACCTGGCCGGATCTGCCGCGGGGCTTGCCGCAGGCCGAGGCCGCGTTCTATCAGGATTACAACGATGGACTGGATGGCTGGGGGCGAACGATTCTCTCGCCGGCCGGTATGGATATCGCCGACGGTGCGTTTGCCGCGCTCGGCATGACCAGCTCCGACTGGGTGAACGTGACCTTCCTCTGGCTGGAAACTGAGCGTCAGGAAGTGGCCGAACTGCCGGCGACGTTTACCGATATCCCGACGGTCTATCAGGGCGACCGGCCACCGCTGGAGCATTTTGTTGACCCGATCGAAGATGGCCGCTATGGGTACATTCCGGAGACCGGCCACAATGTGCCGGTTGAGCTGCTCGAATACTGGTATGCGACAGGTGGCTGGTGGTTCCATGGGCTGCCAATCTCCGAGTTGTTCCGCGAAGTGCTGGATGATGGCTCGGTGCGCTACGTCCAGTATTTCGAACGGACGCTGCTCTCAATTGATCTTTCCGGTGAAACATCGCCACCACAGGTGACAGCAGAGAAGCTGGGCTACTCGACCTATATCGACCCGGCGGCAAAGGCTCCGGTCGAGGTCTTCGAGCCGAATCCGCATTTCACCTTCTTCCCGGAGACCGGGCACACCGTCGCCCACGGGTTCAAGGTGCTGTTTGAGACGCATGGCGGCGTGGACGTCTTTGGCTATCCACTCTCCGAGGAGTGGTCGACTGTCCAGCCGGATGGCCGCAAGGTGGTCTATCAGATCTTTGAGCGGGCACGTTTCGAATGGTGGCCAGACAGGGTTGGTCATGGTGACGAAATCACCCTGGGGCTGCTGACCATCGAACGCCTGCAGCGGCAGGGGTTGATTCCCTAGGGCGGTTGTGGTCCCGGTGAGCATGACATGCTGTAGCCCGGTCGTCCCCCGAAGGGGTAGGGGCGCATTGCAATGCGTCCGCCGGTGGACATCGTAAACGTTCAACGGTGACAGGTGACGTGGATGGCGAAATCCGGTATCCGGTGGGAGTTTGACGCGGACGCATTGCAATGCGCCCCTACCCCTTCGGGGGATTCCAACCAGAGCTTCGACGTTCAGATGCTACTTTGACGCGAATGCAAGCCACCCCTTGCGCAAACGAACTGAACTCACGGATGAGACGATACGCCCTGTTGATATGTACCTGAAAGCCGGGTACGTGTATCCTGCGTTATGTTTCAAAGTATCATTAGGGACAGGCAACGCGGGTGAGCGCGTTGACCAGTGTGGATCGTTCGTGAAAGAGCAGTAGTGCCCGTGTTCCTGTTTATGGGTCTGCATGGACCAATGAACTACCGGCGATTGAGCCGGGAAGCAATGCAGGAGCCGATTGTGCCCAGAATCCCGGGTATGATGTCGGAACGACCCCTGCTGTCAGCACTGCTGCTGACTTCTACCGGAATTGCCGGATGCTGGTTCATTATTACCGGCATGGAATCCTGGCCGACCTGGATCATTTTCCCGGCGATGCTGGCCGCGGTGGCTGCACTGGCCGCGACCGTGGTAGGACTGGGATTCCTCGTTGTACTGGCGCTGGCGCCAGTCATCGGGTCAAAGGATCTGAAGTGGCATGCCGAACCGCTGGGAGTGCTCGGTTTGCCACCAACTGTGCGGATGAAGTGTGAAGCACTCGGATTCTGGACCTGCGAGGCAATGATGGCCTCGATCGAGCGAAGTCGCTTTCCCTGGACTGAGCTGGAGTATGACGAACGGATGCAGGTAGAACGCGCAATCTCCCGCTGGCAGGCCACACACGTTGGCCGGCAGGCGGAAGACGGCTAGATTGCTCCACAGTAACCGGGATCGTTCCATTCCCACCCCTACCCCCGGTATTGTCTCAGGACTTGTCCTGGCTGCGTTCTCTGTTCCGTTTCCCGGCTGGCGGTGTTCTCAGGTATGACGATGTTCGCCGGAACCGGTTGACCATGAATGTAGAGCAGCTTCGATGAGGCGTCTGATTCTCTTCATCATTGCGATCGCTGCGATAGTGGCGCTCGTGAGATACGCCAATCTCGACATTCTAACGTCGGCATTTGCCGATATGACTGTCGGTTCAATCGTGTTGCTCTTCGGCTTCTTCTTCCTCGGAACCATCGTCAAGGCCACTCGCTTCGCCTTCTACCTTCGATCGGCAAATCTGGATATTCGCTGGCGAGATGGCATCACCAGCTATATGGCGGCGTTGTCGGTCGCGGCATTGCCCGGCGGTGGTTGGCTCTCTCCCCGCCTGGCACAGGAGCATGGCCACGTCCGGATGCGTCAGGCCGCTTCGGCGATGTATGTCAGCGCGGTTGCGGATGCCATCGCCATCTCCTTCCTCGCCTATGGCGTTCTGCTGTTTGCCCGGGAGCCGGCAATCCGTTTCATTTTTCCGGGGCTTGGCATCCTCTTCGCCGTGTTTATGGTGGTTATGGGCCGCTCGGAACGGGTCTGGAACCTGGTATCTGACCTGCTGGCCCGGCGCCGAATGACCCGGCGCTTCCTGCCTCAGGGGGCAGACGTCCACTCGCGTATTCTGGCTGTCATGCGGGGCAAGGTCATCCTTGGCGGCGTTGCCTTCAGCCTGGCCGCGACGCTTGTTTCCGCGTCGATGTTCTGGGCGCTGGTCAACGGGCTGACGGTTCGGGGTCTGACGCTCTTTGAGGGAGTGACGGTCATGTCGCTCTCCCAGGCTGCCGGGGTAGTGATCCCGGTGCCATCGGGCCTTGGCGTGACTGATACCTCAATGGCCACCCAACTGAACGCACTGGGGATCGGGTTCCTGCGAGCTTCCTACGTTGCACTTGCCTACAGGTCGATCGACCTGTTGTTCAAGACCATCTTTGGCACGTTGATGTTTGCGATCTTCTACAACCGGCTGCTGATGGAGATTCTCCACGTTCGCCGGCGGGCGCGAAAGGCGTACCGTGTCGCCCTGCAAGCCGGCCGTTGGAGCATCAATATTCCGATGAGCATTGCAAGGCTGCTCTGGCGGCTGCATGCTGCATCCGCCTCGCTGGCCGTCACCTATCAATCCCGGCCGGTTCCACGTCCACACAAGGCGACCTACGGAAATCATCCGACGGGCGTGAACCCGGCAGATTTTGTGGATGGCTTCGGCATCATTGTTCCGGTTCCTGATTCCGACCGCTTCAAGCGCGGGTCTCCGGTAACCCGGCATTGGGATTGATGTATCGCTTGATCCGGAACCGGGTATGATAGACGGCAACAACTGCACTGAACGAAGGTGAGAGGGCCTGATGGCGGTAGAAACACGCTCCCTGCCCGGCAGGATCGCCCGGGAAAAAGATGGCGAGACGCTGGCTTCCGGTTGGTGTCTGATCATATTTGAGACTGGCGACCGCGCGCGTCCGCTGGATGACTGGCGTGGAGAGATGGGCTGCTGGGACGCTGATGCCCGCAAGGCCATCGCAGATAGCGCCGGCGAGACGCTCTATCTCCATCTGGATGCCTACGCCGGTGAGTTCGAACCCTGGCATGGACCGGTGACGGCAACGCTTGTCGGTGCCGAGCATGACCCCGACAGCCGCCGTATCGCCCTCACCGCCGCCGGCACCCTTACCCGCAGCCTGTACTACCAGCCGCCGGCCGATGATTCCGATGAGGCCGCCGCGTCGTAGGGGGTAGGGGCGCATCGCATGCGTCCGTCGTTGGCCATCGTTCAGTCTTGGACTGGACAAACCAGCCTGGATTGTCATCCTGAGCGAAGTCGAAGGATCTCGAGCCACGGATCTTT
>CAZRNC010000303.1:0-4174 GCA_964601285.1 uncultured Thermomicrobiales bacterium
TCGATGATCGATGCAAGCGTGACCGCCTGGTGCAGTGTCATGCCGTTCTCCGCCGCCTGCGACCGGAGCTGCGGGGTGACCCGTTCGTCAAACGTCATCAGCAGCACTTCGATAATGTCCTCGGGGCTGCTATCGGTGCGAAAACTGTAGGTATCCGGAAACAGGTATCCTTCCAGGCCGACACCGCTTGGACGGGTGTGCAGGAAGTCGAACTCGTTGTTCCAGCGGGCGAGGTGGGTCGCTTCCATGAATGCATCGACTGATGCGATGAGCTCCGCCTCGAACAGTGTTTCGGCGAACTGTTCCGTTCGCCAACCCTCAATGAACTGGACGGTCACCGCCTGGATCGAACCGGCATCTTCCGAGGTGATTGCCTCAATGATGTCGGTGGTGGTCATGGCAGAGGTGAGCAGGTGTTCGCCAGCAAAGATATCCTTGTCTGCACCGGTGAAACCCAGGACGAACCGGAAGTAGGAAGGCGAGCGGATTAACTGCTCCTCGTGCAACCGTTCAGCAATGGAATTGACGGTTTCTTCTTGCTCGATAACAAAGACAACCTCAACCGGCTCATCGTCAACTGCACGGTCGAGCAGACGTGTTAGCACCTGCTGGCTGAGCAGGAGAATGGCCAGGGCCAGGACAATAACGGTTGCTGCGATAACGGCCGTTTGACGTGTTGGTTGTGGCAACAGGTACACCTCACAGGAAACCAGGGGGCAGCGGACAGTGGACGGAAGTGTAGCAATGGCACCGGCAGGTCACAACGAACGCCAGTTGACGCCCGGGCTGCCAGTCGTCGTCATTCTTGGAGCGACGGCAACCGGCAAGAGCCGGCTGGCACTTGATGTTGCACACCGATTTAGCGCGGAGATCGTTAGCGCCGATTCACGCTATCTCTACCGGAGTATGGATATCGGCACCGCCAAGCCGGATGCGTCCGAACTGGCGAGCGTCCCGCACCATCTGGTCGATGTGGTCGATCCGGAAGATGATTATTCGCTGGCAATGTGGCTAAGTGACGCATTTGCCGCCGTCGAAACGATTGCAGTTCGCAAACGCCTGCCGGTAGTTGCCGGCGGGACGCCACTCTATCTCCGGGCGTTCCTGGAGGGTTGGACCGTCCCCCGGATTCCGCCCGAACCGGAGTTGCGAGCAAGACTCGAACAGTTGGACGCGGACGAAATCTACCGGCTCGTGGATGAGGTTGATCCTGTCTCGGCTGAGCGGATCGGCAGGACCAACCTGCGGCGCCTCGTGCGGGCACGTGAAGTGTTCGAGATTTCCGGTCGACCACTAAGTGAGCTTGAAGGGCGCAACCCGCCGCCATACCGAATCCTGGTCCTCGGGCTGCGTCAGGATCGATCGATGCTCTACCCGAGGATTGATGAACGCGTGCGTTGGATGTTCGCCAACGGTTTGCTTGATGAAGCACGTCAATTGGTCGAACGCGGTCTGCCGGAAAATGCACCAGCCATGAGCGCCATTGGCTACCGGGAAGCCGTTGCTGTTGTCCGGGATGGACTCTCCCTAGAAGAGGCGATTGACACCACCTGCATTTCGACGCACCGCTACGTCCGCCATCAGGAGACCTGGTTCCGGCGTTTCGAGGGTGTCACCTGGCTTGACAGCAGTGATCCGTCGCATACAGCGGATGTGATGGAGTTGGTGGAGGTGTTTCTCAATGGCGATGCAGCGGCGAGAGGTGGGTAGATCTGTCATTCCGCCGAAGGAGGAATCCGTAAACTCCGTGTCGAACAGGACCACGGATTCCTCCTTCGTCGGAATGACATACGTAGTCGCCGGGCGACGATGCACTTGGTAGGTGGAGGGCATTTCTATTCCAGCTTCATCGGTTCACCTGTGACGGCGGATTCCTGGATGGCGGCCCATGTGCGGTGCAGCCGGGACACCGGACTGCGGACGGGCGCACTGTCCAGGGTTGCAATGCGACGGAGCAGGCGTTCGCCGGCGTCGTCCTGCGGTTCGAGGAATGGCTCGGCCCGCAGTGTCTGGTCGGACCCGGTTACCTCGATGACGAGCTCTTCGGCGTCATCCTCGACGGTGGCCATCGCTTCGAGCGTGACGACGATTGGGCCGAAGTGCAGTGAGAGAAACCAGGCGTCGGCTTCGTCGAGCAACGATGCCCTGCGGCACCAGACATCGGTGACGTCGGTGTCGAGAATTTCCAGCACGACTGCTAGCAGCGGCAGGAGTGCTTCCCGTTCAACTTCGCTCGGACTCGAACCACGTGGTAGCCGGTATGCGCCAAAGCAGCCATAGATCATGCCAACGGCACCTGAAGCGACACCGACCGACAGTTCATCGACGGCTTCAAACGCCAGCAGGTCGGGAATGATCTGGCCGGCATCAGGGTGAAGCAATCCTTCGCCGGTAGCAATTGCGCCATCCGGGTGTTCGTTTGCATCTGTGGTGACTGTTATGGCGCGGTCGATGCTTACGTTTTCAGTGGCCGCAGCGAGGTAGGCCGCCAGGTCGTTGTTGCCGATGATTTGCCAGTTGGAATCTGTCACGTCTGTTTCCTTTTCGGGTCGGGCAGGGTGCCCGGATGTCGCTATAGTAGGCTTGTCGGCCGCAGCGTTAGGCTGCACCGCCATCACGGGACGGTTGAGTATGAGCCTACAACCTGAGCCACTGTTTCCGGAGCAGGCAGTCGAAGCACTGCTTGCCTGGTTCGCCCGCGATCACCGGCAATTGCCATGGCGGGAGACTCGTGACCCATACCGGATCCTCGTCTCGGAGATCATGCTACAGCAGACGCAGGCGGACAGGGTCGTTCCGAAGTACCACGATTTCCTGGAACGTTTTCCGAGTGCGGCAGCGCTTGCTGACGCGCCGGCCAGCGAGGTAATCCGCGCCTGGGCCGGGCTGGGCTACAACCGCCGTGCGCTGAATCTGCAGCGCGCCTGTCAGGCGGTTATGGAGCAGTTTGGCGGCGAATTCCCTCAAACGGTTGAGGAGCTGCGAACGCTGCCCGGCGTGGGGCCGTATACCGCCGGTGCCATTGCCTGCTTTGCGTTTGAAGCGGATGTCGGATTCGTCGATACGAACATCCGGCGCGTGCTCCACCGTGTGCTGCTTGGCCCTGAACTGCCGGTTCCGCTGGTCAAGGACCGCGAGATCGCCCGGATTGCTGAACTGAACGTGCCGGCCGGACGGGGATACTTCTGGAACCAGGCATTGATCGAACTTGGGGCGACTGCCTGCCGGGCACGTTCGACTGATTGTTTGCTCTGCCCGGTGCGCGACTGGTGTGCCTCGTCCGGCATGATGGCCGAGCTGTTTGTCCAGGCAAGGAGTGTCGTTCGCGAGCCTCAGGTCCCGTTCGAGCAAACCAGCAGGTACTTTCGCGGCCGGATTATCGACCGGCTGCGTGAGGCGTCTCTGGATGGTTTGACAGCAGGTGAACTGGCGCTAGCGATCGACACTAACCGTACGGTCGAATCACCGCCGTGGACGACAATCTACCTTGCGGGGCTGATTCGCGATGGGTTGGTGGTAGCCGGAGATACGCAGTTGCGAGAAGATTCGCCGGGGTATGATGCTTCCGGCAGGCCGGATGATCTGCGCTACCGGCTTCCGGACTGAACGAACAAATCTGGAGGTATAGATGGCTGGTGTTGTTGAGGCGGTCGCGGTAAGTGCGACGCATACGATGACGAAACCGTTGGCGGAGTCGATCACGATTGTCACCGGTCTCGGGGTCGATGGCGACGCCCACAATGGCGTTACCGTCAAACACCGGTCGCGAGTCGCTCGTAATCCGGACCAGCCGAACTTGCGCCAGGTGCATCTGATCCACGCCGAATTGATCGATGAGCTTGTTGAAGGTGGATTCAACGTTGCCGCCGGCATCATGGGCGAAAACATCACCACCCGGGGCGTTGATCTGCTTGGACTGCCACAACATACACTGCTGCGAGTTGGTGATTCGGTAGTCCTTGAGGTCACTGGCTTACGCAATCCGTGCGCCCAGCTCGACGGCATCCAGCGCGGTCTGATGAAGGCCACGCTCGACCGGGATGCAGAGGGCAAGTTGATCCGTAAAGCCGGCGTCATGACAATCGTCCTCGAAGGCGGAGAGGTTCGCCCCGGAGATGCGATCCAGGTCGAGTTGCCTGCCGGCGACCAGTTGCCGCTGGAGCCGGTGTAGGGT
>CAZRNC010000304.1:0-4157 GCA_964601285.1 uncultured Thermomicrobiales bacterium
GGCGGCATCGATCGGGTCCAACCTTGGCTGGATCATGGTGCTGGCCGGTCTGGTGCTCCAGATCACCGGTATCGCCTGGCTGGGTGTGATCTTCTTCGCCATGGGTACGGTCTTTGCGCTGATTACCCTGCCGGTCGAGTTCAACGCATCGTCTCGGGCAATGGTTGAGTTGCAGGCACTGGGAGTTGTCAATGGCACTGAAGTCGCCCAGAACAAGAAAGTCCTGAACGCGGCAGCATGGACCTACATCGCCGGCTTCGCCGCCGCCGCGATGCAGCTGCTCTACTACATCATGCTCGTCACTGGCATGCGCCGCGATTAAGCCATCGGACCAACGAACTTCTGAACCAGGGGCGGGTACAACAGATGTTGTACCCGCCCGCTTTTGTCTGGCCAACCTGTAGAATCGCTGGAGTGTTGTGAATCAGATCGCCAGGGGAGGATAGACCATGGCTGATAACGGAAATGCCAGCATCCGAAACAGACTCAAACGTACCCAGGACGAGATGGCCCGGCAGGATGTCGACTTCCTGTTCGTCACGCCTTCATCCGACCTCACCTACATGCTCGGCTATCCGGCCCACAGTTCGGAGCGGTTGACGCTGCTCGGCGTGCCGAAATCAGGCGAGCCATTCGTCGTCGTGCCGGTGCTGGAATCGATCCGGCTGAGCGAGCGCAGCGACGTGGTTGACATCCACCCATGGGAAGAGACTGAATCTCCGACAGCACTCGTTGCCCGGCTGGTCGAGGGTGCCGGCAAGATCGCCATCAGTGACCAGACCTGGTCCGGCTTCCTGCTGAAACTCCAGAGCGAACTGCCAGATTCCAGTTTTGTATCGGCAACGCCAATCATTCGCGAACTACGCATGATCAAGGACGCCGAGGAGATCGAGAATATCCAGATCGCCTCAACCAAGACCGACGAAGCCTGGGAAGAGTTCGTCAAGACGGTCAAGATCACAGGTCTGACCGAGCGCCAGGCCGGCGACATTCTGGCTGATCTGCTGGCTGCCCGTGGTCTTTCCCGGCCGACCTTCATGATCGTAGCCAGCGGCCCCAACTCAGCTTCACCGCACTACATGACCAGCGACCGGGTGATCCAGCGGGGCGACGCCGTGGTCTTCGACTTTGGCGCACGCTGGAACCATTACACGTCGGACATCACCCGCACCGTCTACGTTGGCGAGCCAACAGACGAGTATCGCAAGGTCTACAACATTGTCCTTGAAGCGAACCGGGCAGCATTGGCCGCAGTAAAGCCGGGAGTTGCCTGTCAGGAGATCGACCGCGCCGCCCGCAAGGTCATCGACGACGCCGGCTACGGCGAATACTTCATCCACCGGGTGGGCCACGGACTCGGACTGGACGGCCACGAGGAGCCATACATGGTCGAGGGCAACGAACTGCCTCTCCGGCCAGGAATGGTCTTTTCCGACGAGCCGGGCATCTACATTGCCGGCCACTTCGGCGTCCGGATCGAGGACATCCTGCGCTGCACCGAGGACGGTGTCCTGAGCTTCAACAATTGCGACCGCAACCTGACGGTGATGAACTAGGCAAAGGGGCCAAGCGACCATGCCCAATCAACCCCAAACGGCAGATATTGTCATCATCGGCGCCGGCATCATGGGATGCTCGATCGCCTGGCATCTTGCTGAACGTGGCATCTCCAACATTGTCGTTCTCGAACAGGACCTGATCGGCCGTGGCGCAACTGCCGACGCCGCCGGCGGGGTCAGGTTGCAGTTCTCGACCGCCACCAACATCCAGCTCAGTCTCTATAGCATGGACTACTGGGAGAACTTCGAGGAACGTTTTGGTGTTGACATCAACTTCCGCCAGCAGGGCTATCTCTTCCTGCTGACTTCGGACGAAAACGTCGCAGCGTTCCGAAAGAATGTCGCACTCCAGCAGGAGCTTGGCGTCCCGGTTCGCTGGGTGAACCCGGACGAGATCGCCGATCTGAACCCCTCGATCAGCATGGAAGGTATCCTCGGTGGCACCTTCTGCCCGCGAGACGGCTGGGCCGACACATCGACCAGCACGATGGGATTTGCCAGCGCCGCCCGCAGGCTCGGCGTGAAGATCCTTGAGGAAACACCGGTCACCGGCATCAATGTTGCCGGCGGCAAGGTCACCGGAGTTACTACGCCGAATGGCACGATCAGCGCACCGCTGGTGATCTGCTGCGCAGGGCCGCAATCCGCGCCACTTGGCGTAATGGCCGGTGTCGACATTCCGATCCAGCCAGTACGACGGATGTCCTTCATCACCGAACCGTTCGATCTCGTCCCGCAGAGTTCGCCCTTCACAATCGAATTCGACCGGTCGCTCTACTTCCACCCCGAGAGCAACGGGTTTCTCTTTGGTATGAGCAATCCGGACGAGCCGCCATCGACGAACAAGACGGTTGATGATGACTGGATGTTCGCGACCGTCGAGGCGCTGATCAACCGCGCACCGGTGTTCGAGGAAGCTACCGTCCTGCGAGGTTGGGCCGGCTTCTACGAGATCACGCCGGACGACAACCCGATTCTCGGTTACGTGCCGGAAGTGGAAAACATGATCGTTGCGGCCGGCTTCTCGGGCCACGGGTTCATGCAAGGCCCTGCTATTGGCAAGGCGATCTCAGAGCTCGTGCTCGATGGCGCACCGCAGATCATTGACTTGTCCGCATTCCGTCCCAGCCGCTTCCAGGAAGGTGACCTCGCCCAGGAGCACAACGTCATCTAACGGCGCGGCCTGACATGGCAAGAAGGGAACGTCCAATGGTCATCGGCTTTGGCTATCTGACGATCCACATCTTCGAAGGACACTCGCTCAAGGAGAAACGGCGTGTGGTGAAGTCGCTGCTTGAGCGGGTGCGCAATCGCTACAACGTCTCAATCGCCGAGGTGGAGCATCAGGACGTCTGGAAGACTGCCGGCATCGGCATCACCTGCATCTCCAACTCCGGCAACCATGTCGACAGCCAGCTCAGCGAAGTCATCCGCTTCATCGAATCCAACATCGCCTTCGGCTCGGTCGAGGAGATCCACACCGAACGGATCTACCTCGACTGATCTCTACCGATGTGGCAATCCAGTCCCCCCGAAGGGGGTAGGGGCGCATTGCAATGCGTCCGCCGTCAATGCCACGACAGCACAATCGGGAGCGACCACCTTCGATTGTCATCCTGAGCGAAGTCGAAGGATCTCTTTCCACGAAACGTTCTAGGTACCACCAAATTGCATGGAATGAGATCCTTCGACTTCGCTCAGGATGACAGATAAACTAAGCTGCTCTTGCATAAACGTTGAGGCGTTGAACGCGGACGCATTGCAATGCGCCCCTGCCCCTTCGGGGGATTTCAACCGGGTAGCCCCTACTCCGGCAATTCCACCGTCACAACGCCGTTGCGCAGTCCATCGGTGACAAGCAGTTCGCCGGAATCCACAGCCACGGCAGCGTACGGCCGCATGACGTCGCCCGGGGGCACGAGGGTGATTGCGCCATTCTCATCAAAGAGCAGCAGCTCGTTCATCACCGAGGTTGTTGCCAGCAGCGCGCCATCCACCGTGATCGCCAGATATGGCTCGAAGAACCGCAGACCGTTCCAGGGAACCACGGTCCACGCTTCGAGCGGCTCGCCGTCGGTGGTAAACCGGGCAATGCGCGAGTTGTGGGAGTCGGCAACGTAGACAACGCCATCGTGGATCGCGATGCCAACCGGCTCAAGCAGTTGGCCGTCTTCGCTGCCGGCTGTGCCCCAGAGCGCGACGAACTCGCCATTCAGATCGAACACCTGCACCCGCTCGTTACCGGTATCAGTGACATAGACCCGGTCCCCATCAATGGCAATACCGCGCGGGCCGTAGAACGTGCCGGGATTGGTAGTTGCGGCATCGGGACTATCCAGCGCGTCGAAGAATGCCCCCCACTCAAACAGGAAGTTTCCATCAAGGTCGAACGCCTGAACCCGGTGGTTCCAGGTATCGGCGACAAACAGCCGATCGCCGGCAATGGCGATACCACCGGCCCCACCAACACCACCGGTGAACCGGCCGAGTTGTCCAGGGCCGGCGCCAGGACCACCAAAGCTGCTTAGGAACTCACCGTCAGTCGTGAACACCTGCACACGCTGGTTCCCGGCATCGACGACATAGATCCGGCCGTCG
>CAZRNC010000305.1:0-4147 GCA_964601285.1 uncultured Thermomicrobiales bacterium
TTGATCCAGGCCTCATCGCCAACCTGAATCCGGGCGGACATCATCTCCATCACCAGCAGGCCGTTGGTGACATACCAGAGGTCATCCTGGTCCTTGTCCGGGTCGGTGATTTCCATCCGGGATTTGTCGAAATACTGAACCATGCGCTCGTTATCCGGCGCTTCCAGATAGTCCTCGCTGCGCGGGTTGGTGATCGGCCGCGGCCCCCAGATCCAGGTGCGTTCGGCCTGCATATCGACCAGCACCTTGTCAGTCCGCCGCCAGGTAGCCTCGAAGGCACTGGTGCCGAAAGCGTTGATCGTGAAGATCACCGCGTTGGAGACCTTGCCGGCCCCGTTGCCGTTGGCGACAGTGATCGTGATGTCGACATTGGATAGTGCGCTCAGCTCTTCGCCACTGATCGAAGCGACCAGCTCGGTGTCGCTAACGAAGGTGGTCGGCAGAGGAGCGCCATTCCAGCGCACAATCGAATCGCTGGTGAAGCCACTGCCGGTGACGGTCAGTTCAATATCCTCACTGCCGGCGATCACGCCGGTTGGGTCCAGCCCGCTGATCACCAGGCTGGAATCCACTTCCTGAAAGACGAGCTTCACCAGTTGGCCCAGCCACATGTCGGTCAGGTAGAGTTCGCCGTTCTCATCCTCTTCAATTGAAGTGATGCCGTAGCCACTATCGGCGAGCTGGTCGGCGATCCACTGGCCGGAGCCATCCCTGTTCGCCATCCAGATCCGGCCGCTGCACCAGTCGCCGAAGATCAACGTGCCCTGCATAAACGCGGCCCGTTCGCCACGATAGACCTGTGCGCTCGAGATCGAGCAGCCCAGGTCGTGTTCGTATTCGATAATCGGCCGCACCGAATCCGGGTCGAAACAATCCACCCAGAAGGGGAAGCAGCGCGAACCCTCAAGCACCGGCCAGCCGTAATTGTTCCCGCCGTTATCGTTGGCCGGCTGGTAGTTCAGCTCCTCGGTGCTGCCGGAACCAACATCACTGATGAAGAGATCGCCGGTTCCGCGGTCTACATTGAGTCGCCAGGGGTTACGCAGCCCGTAGCTCCAGACCTCGCCACGAGCATTGCCCTGGCCAACGAACGGGTTGTCATCCGGAATCGCATACGGGTCGCCACTGTCAACATCGATCCGGAGAATCTTGCCGAAGAGTGAGTTGAGGTTCTGGGCATTCCCTTCCGGATCACCATCCACCGGGCTGCCGCCGTCGCCAATGGTTATGTAGAGATAGCCATCCAGCCCGAACTTCAGCCCGCCGCCATTGTGGATGTCGTTGGGGTGCGCGACCGACAGCAGCACCTGCTCCGATTCCGGATTGAACCGGTTCGGGTCATCTTCCAAAACCTGGAAGCGGGAGATCGTCACATGCCCGTCCGGCTGGGCAGTGTAATGGGTGTAGAAGTAGCCATTCTCCGGGAAATCCGGATGGAAGGCGATCGAGAAGAACCCACGCTCGCCGGACGTCGCCAGCACCTGGGACTCAACATCCAGGAACGGCTCCGGCAGCACCTGGCCATCCTCGACGATGCGGACCGTCCCCAGCCGTTCAACGACAAACAGCCTGCCGGTTCCATCGTTTGCGCTGACGACCTGGATCGGCTGGAAGAAATCCCCGGCGATGGTTTCAAACTCCAGCACCACCTCATCCGGAGAAACCTGCAACGCTCGCTCCGCCGGCGTTTGCGCCATCGCCGGCAGCACAATACCCAGCAACATCACACCTGCGACGAACAGCAGCCCGGCGCGCTTTATCAAAACAGACAAACTGGATCTCCCCCGCACGACATCATCTCTACCGCGGGCAATTGTAGCCATGTCGCCGGAATGGTGCGCAGCGGCAGTAGCCAACGCCCATTCGCTGTGCTACTGTAAGCAGCATGATTTCGCCGAAAACCTGATGTAAAGGCAATGTACGCCATGCGCTGGAAGACTCTGCCCGGACTCATTCTGTGCCTCGCCGCGGGGCTGATCCTGACCAGTTGCTACACCGTTGATATTGAAAGCGCCTTTGAGGAAGATGGCAGCGCGCTGCATACCTACACCGCCACCATCGACCGGGCATCACTCGAAGAGCTTGGCGAGCTGGCCAGCGAGTTCGACATGGATGATTTTGAAACATCGGCTGCCGAGGCTCGTGAACAGGGCTTTGACGCCGAAGCGATCGACACCGATGAGCATGTCGGGGTCCGCCTGAGCACAACCGTTGAAGACAACACCAACCTCGGCCAGGTGCTGAACGACATCTTCACCGCCGGCGGTGAGGGCGAAGAGGCAGTGACCGCGTTCAGCGGAACCTATACCATCGACGGCAGGGTCCACACCCTGAACCTCACCGTCGATGGCAACATGCTGTTCGGCGAGGAAATCCCGGAAGATGAAGGTATCTCCCCGGAGATGCTGAACGCTTTCATCACGATGACCTACTCCGTCCGCCTGCCGGGCGAGGTCCGGGTTGCCGAAACCGATGGCCGGATTCTGCCGGATGGCCGGGTGCAGTGGGATCTGCCGCTTTCCGGCTCGGCTACCTTCAACGCCGTCTCGGAGACCGAAAGCGAACGGAGCTGGCTGCTGCTGCTCGGGATCGTTGGGCTGCTAACGCTCTTCATCGCCGGCGCGGTCGGCCTGTTCCTCTTCCTCTTCCTGCGCGGCCGGCGTTCCCAGGAGCCGGCCCCGGCAGCACCAGCCGCCTACCCGGAAACCTACGGCCCCGGCCCGGACGCCCCAACCACCGAACTCCCGAACGTCGAATCCCCGCCATCGGCCCAGAAAAAGCCGGATGATTTGAATTTCTAGGGATACAGAGGAGCGCAGAGAAGCACGGCGTTGATATCGTCATCCCGAGCGAAGTCGAGGGACCTCGTGGGTCGGAACTTTCCGGGTGAAGTCAAGTATCGAGGCTCGAGGTCCCTCGACTTCGCTCGGGATGACGATAAGAGAGGCATGTGTAAGCCAAAAGCGGGGGAAGGTCACCCCCGGAACCACCTGTATACCAGCGGGGCTGATAGCACCAGCAACACCGCCAGACCGACGATGCCGTGGACAACCAGCGGGTTCTTCCATTGATGGGAACGCGTGCCCTCGTCCAGCCGGGCATTGCGTGGATCGTCCGGGTCGTAGTGAATCAGCACCGCCACACCGGACAACTGCTCGACCGAGCCTTCGTCCACCTCATCCACTGCAACGACCGGCAACGTCTGCCCTTCGGGGATAAACGCCAGCTCGACCCGGTGGAAACCTTGCGGCAGGCCGATTGGCAGGCCGTTCCCGCTCTCCCGGTGGCCGCCACCAAGCTGGGTGACCGTCTCCACCGCCCGGATGCGAGCATCACCAGAGTTTGACCGTTCGCCAGCATTCACTGCCGGCAGGGACGGCGCGAGATACCCGGCAACAACGATCTGGATCCAGAGGAGTATCGCCCCGGTAAGCGCGATCCGTCGAAGCAGCGGACGGCGCCGCAACCACCAGCGATACAATCCCTCCCGCCGGTACAACCGGAATCCGTAGAAGAGACCGGCCAGCAGCACCAGCACCGTCAGCACCTGCAAAAAATCGACATCCTGCAGGAACCATTGGGCAACCGCCTGCCCTTCAGCATGCGCCCAGTCCGGATTGACCTGGACATAGCGCAGACCCAGCGACGCTCCGCGAGGAAGCTGGTCATACTCCCGGCTATCCACCCGGATCCAGCGCTCGTAGAAGCGACCGTCGACGACATAGCGCGCCCGGACCTCTGTATGCCGTTCCCAGGAAGAGCCGGTTAGCGTGGGCACGATCCGTTCCTGCCGGGCGACAACCGTCGCCTCGACCGTGGCACGGGACCACTCCATGTAGATAAGCCCTGCGAGGACGGCGATCCCGACAAGGCTCCAGAAGATTGCAGTAAACGGTATTCGACGCAAACGCATAGGCTGCCTTTGCCGGATGGCTGTTTGCCGGTAACCAGCATCGTATCAGGAAACCAGCGGGGGGACAGGGATATACTCTGGTCGAATAGCACCGTTGTTTGTCATCCGTGAGTTCGGTTCGTTTGCGTAGGGGCGACTTGCATTCGCCCGTTGATGCCTCGAAGGCCTGTCGAGAGGGAAGACTTCGAACGCTGAAAATGCCCCGCAGGGGTAGGGGCGCATTGCAATGCGTCC
>CAZRNC010000306.1:0-4136 GCA_964601285.1 uncultured Thermomicrobiales bacterium
CATCGCATCTGGAAGGGAGGCTTGATGGTGTTGAGGACCTCAAGAGCGAAGAAGGTGGTCTCGATCTGGAGAAGGTCATCACCTTTGCTCCAGACCTGATCATTGCTGTTGGCGGCGCAAGGAACGGCGATTGGGGACGGGAGAGCTGTGAGGCATATGCTCAGGCTGCACCAACGTTCTGCTTCCAGCAGGACTACAACTACATTGAGGATTTCAAACAGAGCGTCAGTTCTGTAGCACTTGCTCTTGGACTTGAGAGCAAGGCACAAGACCTGTTTGACGAGTATTACTCCAGGGTCACTGAACTGCGAGAGAGAGTCGAAGCAGCCGGTCTCAGTGATCACCTCGTCTCGGCGGTCAACTATCAGCCCTGGAACGGAAGTTTCTATGCGATGTGGGGCGGCATGGAAGGTGTCGCAATCAGGGCACTCGGATTGCCTCAACCGGAGTGGCAGAAACAACGCCCCATAGAAGACCTCGGAACGCAGATCAGTCTTGAGCAGATGCATCTTCTGGCAGACGTCGACACACTGTTCGTCCATACCTGGGCCGGCGGTGAGGAAGATCTCGACGCACTGCTCGAATCTCCGGTCTGGCAATCCCTCAAAGCAGCACAGAATGATCGGATTATTATCGTCGACGCAAACACCTGGAACGGGGTCGACTTCCTCGGTCTCATGCATGTGCTGGACGACATCGAGCGTCTGATCATTGAGCCGGCGGAGAGCAATCCGGAATAGAGGGATCGATGCGGAGGAGTTCCTGAAAACGCCCTAACGCCGGTGTTTCTGATCTGATCAAGTAGCAAGCGCTCAAGATTCCGGCAGCGTCTTCTTGACGCTGCCGTCGCTCGCTCGTATGATTGCACAGGCTCCAGAGGGGGAGTTCCCGCGGGATGCACTGAAAGTGGGTACACCTTGCCGTCAACAGCGCGGCACAAACATTATGCAGGTTTGCGAAGCTTCCGGCTTTGTCGGGAGCCTTTTTTTTGCCCGGAGGTTGCCAGATGAGCTTGCTGCTACGCGGTGGTCGGGTCATCGACCCGCGCAATGGACTGGACAGCGTGACCGATGTTCTGGTGGATGGCGGCAGGATCTCGGCTATCGGAGACGGTCTACCGGCTGAAGGTGTCGAGCGAATTGTTGATTGTACCGGGCTGCTGGTTACTCCCGGATGGATCGATGCACATGTCCACCTGCGAGACCCCGGACTGACCTACAAGGAAGACCTGAATACCGGAGCAGCAGCAGCGCTTGCCGGCGGATTCGTCCGGATGTGTTGTATGCCAAACACCGCTCCAGCAATCGACTCGGCCGAAGTCGTTCAAGACATCATTTCCTGGTCTGCCGGCACCGGTGTCCACATTCACCCGATCGGCACGATCACGGTTGGCAGGAAGCTGCGCGACATTGCACCGCTTGCGGAGATGGCAAACGCAGGTGCAATTGGCTTCTCGGACGATGGCGAAAGCACCGTATCCGAAGAAACAATGCGCGAGGCGCTGCGGCTTTCTATTGAACTGAACCTGCCGGTGATGGTGCATTGCGAAGACCCGGACATGATTCAGGGCGGTTCGATGCATCGTGGGAGCGTTTCAGCGGAGATCGGCGATCCGGGCATCCCGGCCGAAGCCGAAGAGAGCTACATCGAACGCGACATCCGTCTGGCCGAGGAGACCGGGGGCTGGCTGCATGTGCTTCATGTCTCGACCGTCCGCGGCGCGACAATGGTTGCTGAGGCAAAGTCACGCGGCGCGCGAGTCACCGCCGAGGTGATGCCGCATCATCTGGCGCTGACCGACGAGTGGGTGGCAGGACGTCGCACGTTTGCCGGCCACAGTGAAATGTTCGATCTCGGCCGGATCGACACGAACGCCAAGGTGAACCCGCCACTGCGTCCGGAAGCGGACGCGCTTGGGCTGCTGGAGTTTGTGCTGGATGGAACCTTCGATTTTATTGCAACCGACCATGCTCCACATGCCGAGCGGGACAAACCAGCAACGCTCTCCGACGCCGCGTCCGGTATGACCGCGCTGGAGCTGGCAATTCCGACAATGGCTATTCTGGTCCGCGACGGCAGGATCGACTGGCCCGAGGTGGTCAGGCTGTTCACTGCTGCGCCGGCAGACACACTCAATCTGGATGGCGGTTCGATCGGACAAGGAGACGTTGCAGACATCACCGTGATTGACCCGGCCAGGCGTTGGACCGTGACAGCAGAGACATTGCAATCGAAGAGCAAGAACACACCTCTCCTCGGTATGGAGGTGCAGGGACGAGCCGTGATGACAGTGACAGGGGGAGAGGTGCGACATGACGAACTTTCGTAACGGCAGCGCTGCGGTCGTGCTGGAAGATGGCCGGATTTTCCGTGGAGAGTCGTTCGGCGCTCCGGTTGATGGCGAGGGCGAGGTCGTCTTCACCACATCAATGACCGGCTATCAGGAAGTTTCGACCGATCCATCGTTCTTCGGACAGATCGTCACCATGACCTACCCACTCATCGGAAACTACGGCGTGACTGCGAAAGACAACCAGTCTCGCCGGCCCTGGATCAGCGGGATGATCGTTCGTGAGTATGTCGGGACACCCAGCAACTGGCTGTCAGAAGGCGATTTCGCCAGCTATCTGATCAAGCACAACATTCCGGCGATCACCGGCGTGGATACTCGAGCGCTCACCCGGCACATCCGGAACGAAGGGGCGATGCGCGGGATTATCTGCGGCGATGTTGGCTCGCGCTCGGATGAAGAACTCCGGGAGGCAGCGAAGAATGCCTGGAGTCCCGCGGACGTCAACGTGGTCAAGGAAGTGACAACACCCGAGCAGTACCGCTCCGGAGATGACGGGCTCAACGTTGTCCTGATTGACTGCGGGGTGAAAGAGCACATCATCCAGTCGCTGGAGCGGCGCGGCGCAACGGTGACCGTTGTGCCGTTCGACACGCCATACGCAGCGATCGAAGCGCTTGAACCCGACGGCATCCTGACCTCTCCCGGTCCTGGTGATCCCGAGAACGCCGAGGCGGCTGTAACCACGATTTCGAGCATTATCGAGCATGAGTATCCCTATCTTGGAGTCTGCCTGGGTCATCAGCTTCTGGCGATGTCCATCGGTGCTACCACCAGCAAACTCAAGTTCGGCCACCGGGGTGGCAACCACCCGGTGATGGACCTCGAAACCGGGGCGATCCACATCACCGCCCAGAACCATGGCTACAAGGTTGATGGCGATTCGATCCCGGAAGGGTCAGGCTGGAGGGTATCCAGGGTCAGTCTGAACGACGGGTCGGTCGAGGGGCTAACGCACGAAACGCTTCCGGTTTCGAGTGTCCAGTATCACCCCGAGGGATCGCCCGGCCCGCAAGATAGCCAATACCTGTTTGATGATTTCGTCCAGCTTGTTCGGGAACACAAGGCTGCCGGTAAGGAGTCCCAAGGTGAGTAAACCCCTACGCCGTGTTCTGGTAATCGGTTCCGGGCCAATTGTGATCGGACAGGCAGCGGAGTTCGATTATGCTGGCACTCAGGCTTGCCGGGCACTTCGCGAAGAAGGAATCGAAACGATTCTGGTCAACAGCAACCCGGCAACGATCATGACCGATGAGGACGTTGCTGATGTCGTCTATATCGAGCCGCTGACAGTAGAAGTGTTGCGCCGGATCATCATCCGCGAACGTCCGGACGGCCTACTGCCGACTCTCGGTGGCCAAACTGGCCTGAACATGGCCGTGGCACTCGCTGAAGCGGGGATTCTCGACGAATACGACGTGCGTTTGCTTGGCACTCCGCTCCGGGCAATTGAACGCGCCGAAGACCGCGAGCTGTTCCGCGACATGCTCCAGTCGATCGGTCAGCCGGTGCTGGAAAGCGCGATTGTTACGACCGTCGACGAGGCGCGGGAATTTGCCAAGACGAATGACCTGCCGCTGATCGTCCGACCTGCCTACACCCTTGGTGGTACCGGCGGTGGTATCGCCTATACACCTGAGGAGCTTGATGAGATCGTCACCAGCGGATTGCTGGCAAGTCCGATCACCCAGGTGCTGGTCGAGCGTTCTGTTCTCGGTTGGAAAGAGATCGAGTACGAGGTGATCCGGGACGGCGCAGACAACGCGATCACCGTCTGTAACATGGA
>CAZRNC010000307.1:0-4127 GCA_964601285.1 uncultured Thermomicrobiales bacterium
ACTCGAACCAGTGACCTCTACGATGTCAACGTAGCGCTCTAACCAGCTGAGCTAACCGCCCATCGCCGTGAACCTGCATAGTATAGCGCGAGTCCGGTGTCCGCGCAACGGGTGCGCTAGACGTCTTTCAGCAATTCAAAACTCTGGCGCTGGATGAAGCGGTCGGAGAGTTGCAGGGAGAGGTGGATCGAAACATACGCTGCGTTGGAGACCTGGCGTTCTACCGGCTCTCCCGCGCGTTCGGCGCTTCGCAAGTAGGTTCTGGCGTTGTCGAACCCTTCGACAGCACGGGATATCCAATCAACTTCCTCGCTGTAGATGGCGCCGGCGTGCTCCTCTTCCATCCCCAGCAGGCGTGCCGGTGTGACCTGCATCGTCCGCTGTACTGCGGCCCAGGCGATAGGGTCGACGCTCTCGAACAGGGGTTGACGCACGGAGCGCCAGCGATGGCGTTGCAACAGCATCCGGGCAAAGCGGGTTTCCTGAATTGCCTGAATCGTCCGGTCCGGCAGGATGGTATTGCCGTCGTAGCGCGGTGGAAGTTCGATCGTGCGCCGCGCTTCCCAGTTGGCGCTCCACTCCGGCTTGAGTGTTGCGGTGGTTTCGTACAGGTCGGCGAGAATGTCATAGGCTGCGGCAAAGACCGCTTCCCGGCGGATATCGTCGTCGTTACCACGTCTCCAGAAGAGCAGCGGTGTCGAAAGTGCGGAGGCGAGCATCAGGCCATGGAGCGTGCGGTATTGCTGAATCATGCTTACTTTCTGCCAGAGAGACTTTCGGCCGCGAGCAGTAACAGCTCGGTGCGTGGCCGGTCGTCCGGAGAGTGACCAATATAGTGAAAGCGTACATTGCCGGTGCCATCCAGCAGAAACACTGCGGGTAGCGATACCGGTCTGTCCCGGGTTTCGTGGTTATCCACCAGGTCAAGCTGCTTGATCAAATCGCCGGTTGGGTCCGGCTGCACGGTGATGGTGGTGGAGACCCGTTTCAGTGCGTCTGGCGGTTGGCGGGCATCGTCGGTGGAGATAGCGATGATCTGGACACCCCGGCGCTCGAATGCCTCGGCGTGGTCAACGATGTCCAGCAACTGTTCCTGACAGTGTTCGCACCAGTAGCCACGATAGAAGAGCAAGAGTGTCGGTCTGCCGGCAATCGGCAAGTGGTTTGCCAGCAGACCTTCCTGAATTCGGGTGAGCGTTTGCCGGGTCAATGGCCGAGAATCCGTACTGATTCCGTTCGCGAATGCCATTTCAGCTCCCAGGAATGGAAGCGACTCAGCAGGTTTTGAGCCTGCTCTACCAGGGGCCGTAGCTCAGCCTTCTTGATCTTCCATCTCCCGGATGTCTGTTCGACGACCAGCTTGGAATCGGTCATGATGGTGACCTTGAGTTCAGCGCTGTCGTAACCGGACTCGCCTATCTCCTTGAGCGCCATTTCCAGCGCCCTGATCATGGTCTGGTATTCCGCCTGGTTGTTGGTGGTGACGCCGGGGTAGACCACTTCAACCGGCGTGGTCTTCCGGACGACGCCCTTGTAGACGAAGCTGCCGTATCCCAATCCGGGATTTCCTTTTGAGCCGCCATCGAACACGATATAGAGATGCCACGGACGTTCCGGGTCCACTTTTTGCGGGGCCGAAACGCCCGCCTCATCAATCGACATTTACACCTTTGCCTCTTGCTTGGCTTTCACACCCTGGACGACTGCATCGGTCATGTGCGCCGGCACCTGCTGGTAGCTGGCGAACGTGGTGGTAAATGTGCCACGCCCCTGGGTGATCGAGCGCAGATCGGTTGCGTAGCGCTGCACTTCGGCTGCCGGCACCTGCGCTTCGATGGTCGAGTAGCCGTTGCCCTCGGGAACCATACCGGTTACGTGCGCACGTTTCGAGGTTAGGTCACCCATCACATCGCCAGTGTAGGTGTCGGGAATCGTCACTCGCAGCTCGTTCACCGGCTCAAGAATGACCGGATTGGCGGCGCTGGTTGCCTTGCGAAACGCCTGGGATGCTGCCAGCTTGAAAGCCATTTCAGACGAGTCAACGGTGTGATACGAACCGTCTGTCAGGGTTACCTTGACATTGATAACCGGGAATCCGGCCAGCACACCCTCTTCGAGCGCTTCCCGGACACCCTTTTCCACTGCGGGGATGAACTGTCTCGGGACCGATCCGCCAAAGATCGACTCGGCAAACTCGAATGGTTCTTCGCATGGTTCAACATCAATGTAGACGTGGCCATACTGTCCGTGTCCGCCGGACTGCTTCTTGTGCTTGTATTCGACCTTCTGAACGGCGCTGGTGATGGTCTCACGATAGGGCACGGTCGGCAGCTGGAAGTCGACATTCACCCCGAACTTGCGCGACATGCGCTCGAGAACGATCTGGACATGGGATTCACCCAGTCCACTGATGATCGTTTCAGCTGTTTCCGTATCGCGATGGACGGTGATCGTCGGGTCTTCATCGACGAGCCGGGTTAGTGCCTGGCTCATCTTGTCGAGGTCGGACTTGGTGCGTGGAGTGACCGCTGCTGCAAAGAGCGGAGCAGGATAGGTGACGCCATCGAGCGTGATCTTTCGCGACGGGTCGGCGAGGGTGTCGCCGCTGGTCGTTTCATTGAGTTTGGCAACTGCGCCTATGTCGCCGGCGACGATCTCGGAGACAGGGATTTGCTCCTTGCCCCGCACCACAAACACCTGGCCGATGCGCTCATCTGCGTTCTTGCTGACGTTCCAGACATGGCTGTCCGACTTGATGGTGCCGGACATCACACCGAAGTAGCTCAGTTTCCCGACATACGGATCGGCGACGGTTTTCCAGACGAAGGTGACCTGCGGGTCGTCGGCGTTTGGTGCAATTTCAACCGATTTGCCATCAGCGTCGGTGCCGCGGGTTGGCTGTGGTTCCGGGGCCAGGTCAACGAGCGTATCCAGGACAATACCGACGCCGCGGTTGGTTGTAGCGCCGGTAGCCAGCACCGGGACGATCAGGCCAGCGGCGATGCTGGTCTTCAATGCGGCGCGCAGTTCGTCTGGCGAAATCTCATCGTCTTCGAGGTAGCGCAGCATCAGGTCTTCATCGTTTTCGGCGATCTTTTCGACAAGTTGCAGGCGCCAGGTTTCCACCGCGTCGAGCATGTCGTCCGGAACCGGCACCTCGGTAACGGCCCCGTCGGTCGTATCGCTGAAGAGAAAGGCTTTGGACTCGAGCAGGTCAACCACCCCACGGAAGCTGGATTCCTGCCCAATCGGGAGATGGGCCGGCACAACTGATGGTCCGAAGCTGGCTTGCAGCGATTCTAGTGCCGCCTCGAAGTTGGCGTTTTCACGGTCGTTCTTGTTGATCGCGATGATCCGGGGGACCGAACGCTCATCGGCAAATCGCCAGGCGTACTCTGTTCCGACTTCTGCGCCGGCGGATGCGTCGACGAGGATCAACGCCAGGTCGACAACGCGCATGGCGCACTTCACGTCGCCAACGAAATCGGCGTAGCCGGGAGTATCGAGCAGGTTGATCTTGTGGTCACGCCATTCGATCGGCAGGATCGAGGTGCTGATGGACATTGAACGGCGGACTTCCTCGGGATCCCAGTCGGAGACGGTGTTTCCGTCTTCAACGCGGCCGAGCCGGGAAATGGCTTTGGAGGAGTAGAGCATGGCTTCGCTTAATGACGTCTTGCCGGCACCACCGTGTGAGAACAGGCCTACGTTGCGGATGCGTTCGACCGGATACGTTTTCACGAAGTTCCTCCAGACTACCATCGAATCGGTATGCCACGAGGAAGAGTTGACGGATTGGCCCACTCGGAGTGCGCCAGGGTGGCGCTATTGTTCGTTTTGAACGGTTTTCTGCTGGGCCTTTGCCGATCCATCTGTCCGGCGCGGCAACCTGTACCAGTTGGTGCTTGCCAAGTATATCCGAACTTGTCCGGTTTCGGACGATAACGCGAGCGTCAGAAAATTGGAGCGGTTCGACGTTCACTGGATACCGGGGTGAGCTGGATTGTCCGGACCGGTGGCGGAACCTGGGTGGAGTGATCCAAAGCCCAGCGGATTTCCTCTTGAACCCAGGCATCGGTTTCACACTGCAATGCAACGGAGAGCCGCTTGTGGCCGTCATCTCCGAG
>CAZRNC010000308.1:0-4114 GCA_964601285.1 uncultured Thermomicrobiales bacterium
AAATTGGCCGGTTTCGGCAGCGTTTGGGTGTACAATAGCCCTAATCCAGCCGGAGCACGGAGTGCTCGGGCTTGATGTTTATACTCTCCAACCACAGATCGGGGCGATAGGACCGGATCAGGACTCCGCTCCTTGTGCACAATCCCGAGACGAACGGTAAGGGACATGCAGGATAATCAATCGTTTCATGGACCCAATGCAGGATACGTGCTCGAGCTGTATGACCGGTATCTGGCCGATCCGGCATCGCTCGATAGCGAGTGGCAGGGGTTTTTCGCCACCTGGACTCCACCGGCAGATTGGATGGGCGGGACGACGGCTACAGCCGCCGGAACCGTAGCCGGAGTCGACATTGAGCGGGTTCTTGGCGCACGGTCGCTGGCCGATGCCATTCGCCGGCATGGCCACCTTGCCGCTTCACTGACGCCGATTGGCGAGCATGCCCCGGATGCCTCGATTCTCGAAGCGTCTGCCCATGGCGTGAACGAGGCAGACCTTGCGGCGCTGCCGGCATCGGTGGTTGCTGGCAAAGCGGCCGAAGGGTCCGGCTCGGCGCTGGAAGCGATCGAGTTGCTGCGCCAGGTGTATTGCGGCACGACCGGTTACGAGTTCACGCATATCGCTTCGGAAACGGAACGCGACTGGGTGCGTGATGCTGCTGAAAGCGGCGAGTTCCATCAACCACTCTCCACCGAGCAGCAACTGCAGTTGCTGGACCGTCTGACGGCCGTCGAAGGATTTGAGCGCTACCTGCACCAGACCTATCTGGGACAGAAGCGTTTTTCTTTGGAAGGTACCGACGTTCTCGTGCCGATGCTGGACGAGATTATTCGCTCGGCCTTCAGCCACGAGACCGGGAATGTCGTGATCGGCATGGCCCACCGGGGCCGGCTGAATGTGCTAACCCATGTGCTGGGCAAGCCGTATGCCGATATTCTGGCGGAGTTCGACCATCTGGCACACGCCGGTGGCGCTCCGACCGACCCGGATGGCCAGGTATTCTCTGGCGACGTGAAGTATCACCTCGGCTGGAACCAGGCTGGTGGCAGCGATGCCCACCCGTTGCCGGTGGTGCTGGCACCGAACCCGAGCCACCTGGAATACGTCAACCCGGTTGTCGAGGGCATGGCGCGGGCGTTGCAGGATACCCGCACCGTTCCTGGTATGCCCCTGCAGGAAGAGAAGCACGCGCTGCCGATCGTTCTGCATGGCGATGCAGCCTTTCCCGGACAGGGTGTCGTTGCCGAGACGCTGAACCTGGCACGGTTGACCGGTTTCAGCACCGGCGGAACGATCCATATCATTGTTAACAACCTGGTCGGCTATACGACCGACTGGCCGGATTCTCGCTCGACACTCTATTCCAGCGACCTGGCCAAGGGCTTTGAGATTCCGATTATCCATGTCAACGCCGACGATCCGGAAGCCTGCCTGGCAGCCGCCCGGCTGGCGATGGCCTACCGCGACACCTTCCACCAGGATTTTGTGATCGACCTGATTGGCTACCGCCGTTGGGGACATAACGAAGGTGACGACCCAAGCTACACCCAGCCGAAGATGTACGCCGAAATCAGCGCCCACGACACGGTGCGGGCGATCTGGGCGCAACATCTCGAGCAGTCCGGTGTCATCCCGGCAGGGGATGGCGAGCGCCGCCTGAACGCGCTGCTGGACAATCTCCACTCGATCCGGGATAACCGTGCTGCCCAGGATGTCAGCTTGACCAACGGGCTGGAAATCCGGCCGCTGGACCGCACCAAGGCTCCCAGTGTGGCCGAGGGCGAAGTCCGCATGATTCACGATTCGATGCACAGCTTCCCGGACGATTTCACGCTGAACCCCAAGCTGAAGCGGCAACTGGAACGCCGGCTGGCGGCCATCGACCGCGAGAACGGGATCGACTGGGCACATGCCGAAGCGCTGGCGCTTGGCACGCTGCTGACCGAAGCGGTTCCGGTGCGGTTGACCGGTCAGGATTCCGAACGAGGAACCTTTGGCCAGCGCCACATGGTGTTGCACGACCCGGCGACCGGCAAGAAGGTCAACATTCTGCACAACATCCCCGGCGCGGAAGCATCGTTCGCCGTCTATAACAGCCCGCTCTCCGAAGTCGGCGTGATGGGCTTTGAGTATGGCTACAGCGTTGTTGCACCGGAGACCCTGGTCCTCTGGGAAGCGCAGTTTGGTGACTTTGCCAACTCGGCCCAGGTGATTATCGACCAGTTCCTGACCCCCTCGGCTTCCAAGTGGCGGCAGAAATCCGGACTGGTGCTGTTGCTGCCGCACGGCTACGAGGGGCAGGGACCGGAGCACTCCAGCGCCCGGCTCGAACGCTTCCTGCAAATGGCAGCCAACAACAACATCCGGGTGGCGAACTGCACAACGTCCGCCCAGTATTTCCACCTGTTGCGCCGGCAGGGTGCATCACTTGCAGACGACCCACGGCCGCTGATCGTCATGACGCCGAAGAGCCTGCTCCGCCACCCGCGGGCAGCGTCCAGCCTGAGCGACCTCGTTGATAACACCTTCCAGGAGGTGATTGACGACTCCCGGGCAGCGGACCACCGGCAGCGGGTCGAGCGGGTTGTCCTGTGCAGCGGCAAGGTCTTTGTCGACCTGGTTGGCAGCGAGGCCTATACCAACAGCGAAAATGTTGCCGTGGTCCGGGTTGAGGAACTCTATCCGTTCCCGGCCGGCCAGTTGCAATCGATCATCGGGTCGTATCCTAACGTTGTCGAGGTTGTCTGGTTGCAGGAAGAGCCGGAGAACATGGGCGCATGGCGTTACATCCGGCCGCATCTGGACGATCTCCTTGGCCCGGAGATGCCGGTGCGCTACATTGGACGCACCGAGCAGGCAAGCCCGGCCGAAGGGTCGATTGACGATCATCAGGAAGAGCAGCAGCGTATCGTCTCTGCAGCGTTCAGCGAAGTGCTGACGCTGGAGATGAGCGCGACTGACGATTAGCCGAACAGGACCATGGAGTAGAAATGGCGCTTGAGATTCGCGTTCCCACACTGGGTGAATCCATCGTCGACGCGGTGATCGTGCAATGGCTGAAACAGCCAGGCGACGCGGTCTCCCGCAACGAACCGTTGGTGGAGCTGGAAACTGACAAGGTGAATGTTGAGGTGCCGGCCGAGCAGGCTGGTGTCTTGGAGAGCATCGAGCGCCAGGAGGGCGACACGGTGGAGGTTGGCGAATTGCTGGCCATTATTGCCGAAGGTGCCGTTGCTGAAGCTGCACCCGCACCGGCCGCCGAAGCAGCCGCTCCGGTTGCCGCCGAGCCTGCGCCCGTTGCGACGGCAGCAGCCACGGAAGCCCAACGAGCAAACCCTGCTGCTCGCAAACTGGCCGACGAGCGCGCGGTCGACCTTTCGACGGTTGCAGGTAGCGGTCCGGGCGGAAGAATCCATCCGCGCGACGTGCCGGCCTCTGCCCCGGCAGCACCAGCGCCCGCAGCCGTTGCCGCCACAAATGGCGCAGCAGCACCTGCTGCGGCCCGTGATGACCGCGAGGAGCGGGTGCGCATGTCCCGCCGGCGGCAGACGATTGCCAGCCGGTTGGTCGAGGCGCAGCAGACCGCCGCGATGCTCACGACCTTTAATGAAGTTGATATGACCGCGGTGATGGAGCTTCGCTCCCGCCGGCGAGATGCCTTCCGCGAGCGGCATGGCGTCAACCTCGGGTTCATGTCCTTCTTCACCAAGGCGGTTATCGGTGCGCTGAAAGCATTCCCGCAGGTGAACGCCGAGATTCAGGGCAACGAGATCGTCTACAAGAAGTATTACGACGTTGGTATTGCTGTTGGTGTTGAGGATGGGCTGGTTGTTCCGGTTGTCCGCGATGCCGATCGCAAGAGCTTCGCCGGCATCGAGCAGGAGATTGTCGACCTCGCCACCAGGGCGCGGGAGGGCAAGCTCACCATTCCCGAGCTTTCCGGCGGCACGTTTACGATCACCAACGGCGGCATCTTTGGATCGCTGCTTTCGACGCCGATTCTCAACACGCCGCAGGTTGGCATCCTGGGGATGCACACCATCCAGCAGCGACCGGTCGCGATCGACGGTGAAGTCGTCATCCGGCCGATGATGTACCTGGCGCTCTCCTACGA
>CAZRNC010000309.1:0-4098 GCA_964601285.1 uncultured Thermomicrobiales bacterium
GGCCTGCCCGGCACAATAGGCCCAGATCGATGTACGAGAATGAGGGAACACAATGACCGTATCGCTCTGGCAGGACAGCGCCAGCTGGCCCGGGGAAGTTGAGCATCGCAACGAGGTGGCGGACATCTGTATCGTCGGCGGTGGTGTCGTCGGTTCGATGCTGGCGAAGTGGCTCACCGAGGCCGGCAAGTCGGTCATTGTCCTTGAGGCAGCGACTGTTGCCAGTGGCGCATCCGGACGCAATGCCGGCCACCTGATCGCCGGCCTGCGAGACAGCTATCACAAGGCCATCGAGCGCTGGGGACACGACCGGGCGCGCAACTTCCGCAAGTTCCTGGTCGAGAGCCGGGATATCGTCTATGGATACGTTCAGGAGCTGGATGTTCCCCACGAGCGCAACGGTTCCCGCTACATCGGCTACGACGAGGCCGAAGGAGAGAGTCTGCGCAGGGCGGCTGAGGCGCTGATCGCCGACGGCGAGGATGTCGAGTTCACCGACGGTGATCCTTGGGATCGTGGCTTCCACGGCACGCTCTTCCAGGCCGGCGATGTCGGCTTGCAGCCCTTCATCCTGGTGACCCGGCTGATGGCAAGCACCAGCGCAATGGTCATCGAGAACTCCCCGGTACGGACGATTGAGCAGCAGGGCGACAAGGTGATCCTGCGGTCGAAACTGGCAACGGTCGAGTGCAAACAGGCCGTGCTGGCAACCAACGCCTATTCGCGGATTCTCCATCCCTTCTTCCATGATAAGGTCTTCCCGACCCGCGCCCAGATGTACGCCACCGAGCCGAGCGACGAGCGGATTTTCGACACGCCGACCGGCACCGAGGATGGCTTCGAATACTTCCGCCAGCTCTGGGATGGTCGCTTCCTGATCGGTGGCTATCGCAACCGGTTCATCGAAGAAGAAGTCGGCTACGGTGACGAAATCACCCCGCAGCTCCAGGCAGGACTGGAAAGCTGGGTGGGCGCGCGCTTCCCGGAAGTGGCGAAGCTCAAGATCACCCACCGCTGGGGCGGCACGATGGGCTTCACCAGCGACGGACTGCCATTGGTCGGCACCCTGCCGGATATGGACAAGGTCTTCTTCGCCGTCGGCTTCAACGGCGGCGGCATGAGCATGGGCCCGGCCACCGCCCGGATGACCGTCGACTACATCCTGAGCGGCACCAAACCTGACCTGCTGCATATCGACCGGTTGGGGTAGACAGCGCAAATAGTGCGCTGATCCTTCCTGCAATCTGGAGCGACCATCTCTCTTCGTCATCCCGAGCGTAGTCGAGGGACCTCGAGAGTCGGATCTCTTGGGACACGGTTACGATTCGTGACTCGAGGTCCCTCGACTACGCTCGGGATGACGGGTTTACTTGGGTTTCTCTGACTACCGAATCAGCAAGTTAAACTTCATCATTGCGCGGCTACGTCTACGACCTTTCGTTACGCAAACAGCACCAACCACCCTTGGTATGATTGCAGCCACTCCAGGTAGGTACGTTGATGAAATGCGAGCTTTGACCATGGCATTGCCGAAAACCACAACCTACGACGATCTTCCCGAAGTCAAGGAACTATCTCGCGAAGAGTCGCTTGAGGCGCTCGACAAAATGGCCGAGTTCTATCTTGGCATGAGTGGTGAGGAATTTCTGCGACGCTGGGAATACGATGGTTTTGACGACCCGGAGGACTGGAGAGTGAACCATATAGGTCAGCTCGCGTCGTTGTTCTTTGAAGAAGCCTAGACAGAGTGTCGGCTCGATCGCATTCCCAGGCTATTCGTGACCACCAACGTCATCTTCAACTCCAGTGCAGCTGTATCTGCCCGTCTATCGTCGAGCAATCAGGAACACATCGCACTCTTGGGACTACCCCGGATATCAGATTGAGTATGTCCCTCAACGCAGGAATGCCCGTCATTCTCAAGTCGCAGCCGCCAATGGCAGTCGTCATCACCCAGAACATCAAGGTTGTGAACGACGGAACCAGGTCCAACCAACGCTTGTGGAGAGTAGAACTGGCTTCATATACATATTCACTTCTGGATCGTGATCTCCTCGAAATTTGCACCTACCAATGGCATCCTGAAGGCCGAAGCCACATCAAGACACCCCATCTGCACATCGGCCGAGGCGCAACAGGAAACGTCGCTACCTTCGGCCCACGCGGGCTCCACCGCGTCCACTTCCCGACCGGGAAGATCGACCTGGCCGATGTCCTCCGGCTGGCGATTGCCGAGTTCGGAGTCGAACCACGCCGCGAGGATTGGGAGCAAGTCCTGAACCGGGAATAGCATCCGGCAGCGGGACGTTCTACCCTTCGGACAGTTGATCGTCTCGGGAGGTGGTGACGGATGCAAACGTATCTGGGAAACCGGCTCTATTATGGCTGGATAGTCGTAGCAGTCACGTTTCTCACATTGCTGATAGCGGCAGGAATACGCTCCGCGCCATCAGTGCTGATCAACCCGCTTGAGGACCAGTTTGGCTGGACTCGCACGTCCATATCCTTTGGCATCTCGATCGGTCTGCTGCTCTACGGGCTAACCAGCCCGGCTGCCGGCGCGTTGATGGACCGTCTCGGGCCACGCCGGATGATGCTCGCCGGGGTCACCCTCATCACAATCAGCACCGCCGCCAGCGCCGCGATGAACGCCATCTGGCAATTCACCATGTTCTGGGGTGTGTTTAGTGGCGTCGGCACCGGCATCACCGCGCTGGTGATCGGCGCAACCGTCGCCAACCGCTGGTTCTACGCCCGGCGAGGGCTGGTGCTTGGCCTGATGAGCGCCGCGGCATCAGCCGGACAACTGCTCTTTATCCCATTGATGATGTGGCTGGTCGTCCAGTTTGGCTGGCAAACGAGCGTCCTGATTCTGGCAGGTATTGCAGCGACAATCTTCCTTCCTGTTTTCCTGCTGATGCGTGACGACCCGGCCGATCTGGGACTCAAACCCTACGGCCTCGATCACATCCCTCCCCCGCCGGAACCCCGCCTGAAAGGCACCCACCGGGTGATGCACCGCGCCCTGCGACGGAAAGAGTTCTGGCTGCTGGGCGGCAGCTTCTATATCTGTGGTGCAACGTCGACCGGCATCATCGGCACGCACCTCATCCCGCACTCCATTGACCTCGGCATTCCGGAAGTCACCGCGGCCGGGGTCCTGGCAATCATGGGGGCGATGAACTTCGTCGGCACCGTTGGTTCCGGCTGGCTGACCGACCGCTACGACCCACGCAAGCTGCTGGCCACCTACTACATTCTGCGCGGAGTCTCGCTGTTCATCCTGCCACTGATGACCGATTTCTCGGGACTGGTCGTGTTCGCGGTGATCTTCGGGCTGGATTACATCGCGACGGTTCCGCCGACCGTCGCGCTGACAGCTGACATCTTCGGCCGGCGCAACGTCGGCACCGTCTTCGGCTGGATCTTCTTCGCCCACCAGCTCGGCGCTGCCATGGCCGCCTGGGCAACCGGGTTCAGCCGGGACTTGCTGGGCGATTACCACCTGGCATTCCTGGCCGCCGGCGTCATCGCCGTCGGCGGCGGATTGATGGCGTTAGGCATCGACCGGGGCGTCCGTGTCATGCCAGAACCAACCCCGGCGCCGGCCTGATACACCAGCCAGCTTCCCCGCAGGGGTAGGGGCGCATTGCATGCGTCCGCCACTGGACACGTCCTGCAGGTTTTGGCTTATACATGCCTCTTTCACTGTCATCCTGAGCGAAGTCGAAGGATGACAATCTAAACACTGCTCTTCCCCGTGTACGTTCGAAGGTTCTGAATGAGTTGGGACTGGACGCATTGCAATGCACCCCTATCGGTGCAAGACCAACACTCAATCCAGCCGGCGGATTTCCGGGGCTTTCAGCGCCAGAATCACGACGTAGACCAGCACGATGAGGCCGTTCACGAAGATTGCAGTCTGCACACCCCAGCGGGCAGCGATGAAGCCGGCCTGCAGGTAACCGATCGGCGTCAATCCCCAGAATGTCGAGTAGACCGACATCACCCGGCCCCGGTATTCATCCTCAACTACCAGTTGCAGCAGCGTGTCGGAAAGCGTCGAATAGAGCGACGCAAACATCCCCAGCGTCAGAA
>CAZRNC010000310.1:0-4096 GCA_964601285.1 uncultured Thermomicrobiales bacterium
TGGCGCTTCGAGCATCGCCTCGTACCAGATTGAAGGGTTGCTGTATTCGAGATGCGGGTCAAACGCCAACATCGGCTTTCCGGTCCAGGAACGGTCACCGGCGACAGCCCAGGAGTTGCTGAATCCTGACATCGGGAACAGCGGTGCTGATTCCGACTCGGTGCTGATCAACGGGCCGGAGTACTGCCTCTGTATCGACGGCGGAGCCTCAGCCAATCGACCATGGAAGATCGCATCAGTCCAATCGTCGCCAATCGCGCGACGAAGACGATCAGCAAAAAGATCGACGCGATACATGTGGCCGCCCAACGACCAGCCCATCAGCAGCATGATAGCGACAGAATCGGCCGGCACCCATGGTTCCGGCCGGTAACCCGCGAGGACGAACTCCTTAGGTACAGGGTGATTGGAGATGAAATGGTTCACCCCGCCTGCAAACGCATCCAGCGCCGCCCGGGCTTCGGGAGAACAACGTTCAACGCTGGTTGCGGACGATTCAGCGATACCGGTGTAGCGCATCATCCGGTCAGACGGAAGCTCGGATGGACCAGCAATCTCGGACAGGCGACCGAACGCTTTCCGTCGAATCAGATCCATTTGCCAGAGCCGGTCCGAGGCGACGGCATAACCCAAACCAAAAAGCACGTCATCACGGGACTCAGCGACGATCCGGGGGACACCGAGCTTGTTCCGGCCAATCGCTATCGGCGCGCTTAGCCCGGATGCACAAGCGACGCGATGATCGAGGCGGCGCTGGGCAACGATCCTACCGGCAACCAGGCTGCCGGTAACCCCTGCCACAAGCCCTGCGACAATCCGGCCCTTTTTGGATTGTTGGTGTTCGTTCTTCGTCATAGTAGTTCCTGTTTCAGTGCTTTATACTCCATTGTTGGCGCCATATGGGCGTACGGATGTGAAAGGAACATCGACGAAGATGTTGAAATTCGGCAACCGGCTTCGCCTCACTATGGCCATGCTCCTGCTTGTAACGCTCATCGCCGCCTGTGGTGACGACGAATCAGACCCAACCGCAGCCCCCGAAGCACTCACATCCATCACCGTCGGAAACATTCCGGTATTGATCTACGCCCCGGTAATGATTGCTCTGGAAAAAGGATACTTCGAGGAACAGGGTCTTGATGTCAACCTGGAGAACCTCGCCGGCGGTGCTGACATGGTGACCGCAACCGCAACCGGCCAGTTTGACATCGGCATTGGTGGTGCCGGCCCAGCTTTCTTCAACGCGATTGATCGCGGTGTCGAATTGAAGATCGTTGCCCCACTGCATTTCGAACGTCCTCCGCAGGCAACGCCACTGGTCGTTTCGAAAGAACGTTATGACAGCGGCGAGTTGACCAACATCGAAGACCTGGAAGGTCTCAAAGTCTCGGTCAACGCACGTGGTGCAACCGAATACTGGCTCGATCAGGTCATGCGCAAGGCCGGTCTGACCATCGACGATGTGGACTTGCAAACACTCCCCTTCCCCGACGTCCCGGCAGCACTGGCGTCGGGCGCGCTTGATGGAGCCATGCTCGGTGAACCATTGGCAACACGCGCTATCCAGGAAGACCTGGTCACCATCCTTGATGACGACTTCATCTCAGATTTCCAGCCGACGTTTGTCTGGGTCAGTCCACAGTTCGCCGAGGAAAACCCGGAGCTGGTAGTCGCATTCCTCAAGGGGTTCCTGATGGGTGTCCGCGACATGATCGGCGACGACTGGGATTCCGATGAAAACATGGAAATCCTCGAAATGCACACTTCCGTTCCGGCAGACCTGATCCGTGAGGCCTCCCGAAGCTACTGGGAGCCGAACGGAGTGGTTCGCACCGAAGACCTGACCTCGCTGCAGGAGTTCTTCGGCGCCCGTGGCTTGCTGGAATATGACGACCCAATCGACCCCGAAGAGATTGTTGATCGCTCGTACGTTGAGGACGCAGTAGCCGAACTCGGTGAAGCAGACGACTAATTCACTGCCGGCGTTTGGGGTTAACTGATGACGGCGACCGAACAGGCAAAACTTCAGGTCGATGGAGTTACCGTCCAGTTTCCGCTTGGCCGGCAAGTGGTGACTGCGCTCGACGACATCTCCTTCCGGGTAAACCAGGGCGAGTTCTGCGCGGTTGTCGGGCCATCCGGGTGCGGCAAGAGCACGTTGTTGCGCGTCATCTCCGACCTGACCACGCCTACCAGCGGCACGGTTGACATCACGCCAGGAGATACCGGAAACCCGCTCCAGGCGATGGTCTTTCAGGGCACTTCAGTCTTTCCCTGGATGACCGTGCTCCAGAACGCCGCCTACGGTCTCGAAATGCGCGGCGTATCCCAGCCAGAACGTGAACAGATCGCAGAGCGCCTGCTCCATCAGGTCGGTCTCGGTGAGTTCCTGACGGCCTATCCGTCGCAACTTTCGGAAGGAATGCGTCAGAGAGTGGCCATCGCCCGGGCATTTGCCGTCGATCCGGAGCTGCTGCTCATGGACGAGCCGTTCGGCGCACTCGACGAACAGACCCGGATCATCCTGCAAGATGAACTGCTCCGTATCTGGGAGGCCACTGGCAAGACGGTCATCTTTGTAACCCACTCGATCGATGAGGCAATCATCCTGGCTGACCGGATCATCGTCATGAGTGCCCGTCCCGGCAGAATCCGGGAGGAAATCCTGGTGCCGTTCTCGCGTCCGCGTTCGGTCGAGACTGCCCGGTCCGACCCGGAGTTCAGCAAACTCTTTCTGCACATCTGGTCGCTATTACGAGATGACGCCGTCTTCGCAGCCGGAGCGAGCCGATGAGTTCAGGTACTCGTCGCTGGCTCACGTTCGTCCTTGCCCTTGCCGGCCCGGTCATTGTGCTTGGAATCTGGGAGCTGCTCTCCCGGGCAGAAGTCATCAATCCGCTCTTCTTCCCGCCACCAACCAGTCTGAACCAAACCGCTCGGGACCTGATTTCCAGCGGACAGCTCTGGGATGATCTCCGCGCCAGCTTTGGTCGCATCGGGGCAGGATTCCTTATAGCAGCCGTGCCGGGAGTCGTTCTCGGTCTGCTGATGGGACTCTGGTGGCCACTGCGGGCGATGCTCAACCCGATTGCCGCGGCGTTCTTCGCCATCCCGAAAATCGCTATTCTGCCACTGGTCATCATCATCTTCGGTATTGGCGAAACATCCAAGATCGCGATGGTGGCGGTCAGCGTCTTCTTCCTTGTAGTGCTAAGCACGATGAGTGCGGTACTCGAGGTCGATTCACGCTACTTCGACGTAGCCCGGAATTCCGGCGCGTCCTGGATGCAGCAGGTACGCACCGTTGCCCTTCCCGGCGCACTGCCCGGCATCTTCAGTGGCCTACGGCTGGCGATGGGATTCTCGTTGCTGGTCATTGTCGGCACCGAGTTTCTGGCGGCAAAGAATGGCATCGGCTATCTGATCTGGAACTCCTACCAGACCTTCGCTATTGAGAAAATGTATGTTGGCCTGATCGTCACTGCGCTGCTCGGCTGGCTGCTGAACGTCGTAATGGACGAGGTAGAGCGGGTCGCGATTCCCTGGCGGCGCGAGGCCGGCGCAGGGTTGCGACTGCCGATTCCGGAATCTCTCCACAACTGGTACATGGCAACCCGCCCGTTCTCCTTCACAGCTTCAGTCATCCCGGTGCTGGTTGGCACGTTCCTGGCGGCTCATGAGGGCAACTTTGATGTCGGACTATTTGTCCTGGTGATCATCGCCTCGGTGCTGGTCCATGCCGGAAGCAACCTGGTAAACGACTATTACGACCACGTCAAAGGTGCCGACGCACCCCATCAACTTGGCCGGGGCGGAATGATCCAGCGTGGACTCATCAGCCCACGCGGCATCCTGACGTTCGGATTGATGCTGTTCGTCGTCGCAACGGCGATCGGGCTGCTCATCGTGTACATGGTCGGCTGGCCAGTGCTGCTCTTTGCCCTGCCGAGTCTGGCTGCTGCCTACCTCTACACCGGAGGACCGAAACCACTTGCCTATGTTGCATTGGGCGAGGTGACCGTATTCATCTTCATGGGTCCAATGCTGGTTGTCGGCAGCTACTTCGTCCAGACCGGAGCGGTCAGTTGGACGGCAT
>CAZRNC010000311.1:0-4087 GCA_964601285.1 uncultured Thermomicrobiales bacterium
CCGGGCACCGGGTGCCACATCGAGTGGATCACGCCGAGCGCCGCGTAGCAATCCTTCTTTTCCTGGACCATTACCCGGATGCCAAGGACATCGTAGATCTCGTCAAAGCTGGCGTCCTTGCGCTGCATCTTTTGCCAGATGGAATAGAGGTGCTTTTGCCGGCCCTGAATCTCCGCTTGCACGCCTGCCTCTTCCAGCGCGTCGGCAAGCTCGACCTGAACCTGACTCAGATAGGAAGCACGATTGGATCCGCGCCGTTCGAGGGCACGTTCGATGCCGAAGGATGATTGCGGATCAATGTAGCGAAATGCGAGGTCTTCAAGTTCGGACCTGATATGAGAAATCCCCAGCCTGTTGGCAAGGGGAGCGTAGATTTCCATTGTTTCCAGCGAGGTCCGCTGTTGTTTCGATTCGGGTACATGCTCCAGGGTGCGCATATTATGAAGCCGGTCGGCGAGCTTGATCAGGACAACCCGCAGGTCGTCGACCATGGCCAGGAACATCTTCCGCAGACTCTCTGCCTGGCGCTCTTTCTCGCGTGCTGCCTGTTCCTCGTCGCCGAGTTCACTGCTCCACGGGATACGCGAAAGCTTGGTGACACCCTCGACGAGTGAACTGACTCTTGGCCCGAACGTCTTCTCGATATCTTCGATGCTGGTGTCAGTGTCTTCAACGACATCGTGTAGCAACGCCGCGATCAATGTCTCGTGGTCGAGCTGCATTCCTGCCAGAACGATCGCAACCTGAACCGGATGGTTGATATAGAGTTCGCCCGACTTTCGCCGGACACCGGCGTGCGCAGCAGCAGCAAACCGGAATGCTTCCTCGATCCGGGCAGTGTCCATCCCCGGGATCTCTTCGTGGACAACACTCAACAACTCGGCAAGTGCCGCGTCTTCTTCCGGTTCGGTCATTATGTATGCAGCTGTCTGAGCCATGTTGCCAACTGTTTCATGTTATTGAAGGCTGAAATTGCTGGACCCTGCTCCCCTGGTCCAACGTCTGGCTCACTGGCAAAGGACGATTTCCAGTGCCGGTCAGGATGTGAGTCTATCCGTGAGCAGGATCACTGTCAAAGTTTGACAGGGGAGTCAACGCAACAGACAGCCAATCGTCTATGATTCCCTCAACCATTGACTATACCGCTCTGGAAGGAGCAGCCTGTGGCCGCCGGCTTCGATACGATGATTCATCCGGATACCGCACGCGAGATTATTCTCGCCAATACGAAAGCGCTGCCGTCGGAAGTCGTCCACCTGGTTGATGCGGGTGAACGGGTGCTGGCTGACCCACTGATTGCCGATGTTGACCTGCCACCGTTCCGGGCCTCGACCATGGATGGCTATGCGGTTGTGCATGATGACACCATGTTGGAGCGTGAGATTGTCGGCACCGGGTTCGCGGGAGAAGACCTGAGACTCAGCTTATCATCCGGGCAGGCAGCGCGAATCATGACCGGCGCTCCGGTACCGGAAGGTGCAACCGCGGTGGTGATGATCGAGAACACCAGCACCGACGGAAATACTGTCGAAATCCACCAGCCAACGGTGAATGACGGGGAGAACATCCGCCCGGTAGGTACCGACATGCGCCGGGGTGACATGCTCGTACCGGCCGGAACCCGGCTTGGGCCGGCCGAGATCGGATTGCTCGCAAGTCTGGGCCATGAGTCGGTTACCGTCGGCGGCCGGCCACGTGTGGCGATCATGTCGACCGGTGATGAACTGGTGGCACCGGGTGATACTCCTGGACCGGGACAGATCCGCGATTCAAATCGCTTTACGCTCGCCGTTGCCGCCCGCCGGGCCGGTGCCGAAGTCGTGCTCAACCGCCACGTGCCCGATTCGCTGGAGCATCTCCAGGCAGCGTTCAACGAGGCGTTGGCCCTTGCAGATGTTGTGATCACCAGCGGCGGTGTTTCGATGGGGGATCGCGACCTGGTGAAGGCACTGCTCGGGGAAATGGCTGAAGTGCACTTCCAGAAAGTGTTCTTCAAACCAGGGAAACCGCTCAATTTTGCGACGGTTGGCGACAAACTGTTGTTCGGACTGCCAGGGAACCCAGTCAGTTCGTTGGTTTGCTTCCATATCTTTGTCACGCCGTCCATTCGACAACTGCAATCGGCTCCGGCCGAAGCTGGGGGTACGATCCGGGTCACAACAACAGTACCGCTGCCACCGTCAGACAGGATTGAATACCAGCGGGCGATTGTCTGGGCAGGCAACGATGGCCGGCTGGTTGCGCGTAACACCGGAAACCAGATCTCGGCGCGGTTGGCATCGTTCCTGGGAGCGAATGCATTCCTGATCGTCCCGCAGGCTGATGATGTTCACCCACCTGGAACCGAGGTTGAGGCGCTGCTGCTTGCACCACCATATGCACAGGAACCGCGGTGACGATCGAGCGAATAGCACTTACATTGCTCGCAATCGCAGCGGTCGTGTTGAGCGTGAACTATGTCAGCGCAACGACCCGCTTTTTCGCGGCCAACCAGGCGTATGACCTGCTCGAACCATCGCTGGAAGATTTCACCTTTACCGGGGTCGAAGATCCGGTGCTGGTTGATTTCGGCATTGCCAATCCATCGGGGACCGATGTGGTCATTCTCCAGGTGCGTGTTACGTTGCGGGCCGGGCTGCAGGGAGTTGGGGGCGGATCGGCTCAGGTTCGCGAGCCATTGCCGGCCGGCGAGTCGATGGTGGTTCGTATCGACGCGGCCATTTCCGACCGCAATTATGTGCGCAACCTGGAGGGCCAACAGATCAGCTGGTTACTAAGCGGCGAGATACAAGTCCAACTTGATCCGGATATCGAGCCTGTCTGGGTCGATTTCAGAGTACGTGCGGAGAGCGAGTGAATCGACGACTTGAAATCGGTTTGATAGGGCTGCTGGGTGCCATCGCCGGCGCCGGGATTGTGGTCAGCACAACCCGCGACCTTGGTCCGTTGACGGTGATTGCGATTCCGGACTGGTTCCAGCTTCCCGGCATCATTCTGGTTGGCATCCTGATGGGGTTCGCTTCTCGCAACTCACCGTCCGCGTTCGGTTCGCTGGTGATTGCGTCGATCATTGGTGGGGCACTACAGGGATTTGCAATTGCCATTTCCGCCGCAGGAGTGGAGCGGGCATCTGTCCAGTTGATCAACCGCGGCACGGTCCAGAGTTTCTACGCCTTCATCGTGATCTTTTTCATGGGCATGGTAGGGGTAGTGATTGCACTGGGAATCAACTACTTTGCCCGGCGGGTAGAGTTGCAGGATTAAAGGACCCGGCACAATGTACGATTGCCGGGAAATTGTGTCTTGGTGGAATGGCAGGAACAAGCAATGAGTGAGCGACGGAAGATCGATTCTGACGATCTCTTCAACATACAACTGGTTAACGAGCCGGCAGTTTCGCCGGACGGGACGCGAGTTGCCTATACGGTTACCAGACTCGACAAGAAAGAGAATCGCTACTTCAGCGCGATCTGGTTGCTTGGCCTTGGGGGCGGCGATAGCGTTCGGCTGACGTCCGGAAAGTTTCGTGATGGCCGTCCGCAATGGTCTCCTGATGGATCGCGACTCGCATTTGTTTCTGACCGCAACCAGGACGAGCTGGGCCGCGGACAACTCTGGACCATCCCGGCAGATGGCGGAGAAGCCCAACGCCTGACCTCGCTTGACTCACCAATCGAAGACTTCGCATGGTCGCCTGATGGCTCCCGGTTGGTCTGTGTTGCCAAGGTCCGTGAAGGTGAGCCGCCCGCTGATACCGACGTCAGGGTGATCCGGACGATCCGGTATCGCTTTGACGGCGAGGGTTATCTCGATGACCGTTATCGCCAGCTCTTTCTGGTTGATGCGGTAGATGGCTCTGCCAGGCAGTTGACGTCCGGGGCGTTCGATCACCATGGTCCGTCATTTTCTCCGACCGGCTATGAGATCGCATTTGCGGCCAACCTGAACGAGGGGTGGGAGCTGGACCGCCGCCGGGACATCCATGTGATCCGGCCGGATACCGGCAAGATTCGCCAGGTCTCTGATGGAACTGGAAGCTGGGGGCAGCCCACCTGGTCTCCGGACGGCCGGACAATTGCCTGTCTCG
>CAZRNC010000312.1:0-4064 GCA_964601285.1 uncultured Thermomicrobiales bacterium
ACCCGGGCCGTGTTTGGCGATTACATCAGCGTCTACGACATCCAGCGGGCGGTCGAGGATGGCGCGACCGTGCCGATCTACTACGAGAGCCGGTTGGCGAAGCTGGAGCTGCGGGAGTCCGAACGCCCTGCCATTGATTCCTCATTTGAAGAGGCCACCGAGGGCGAAGAGATCGAGCGCAAGGAGAAGCTGAAGAGCAAGTGGGCGCAGCTCGAAGCGATCGTCGGTTCGGAGCGCCGGCTGGAACTGGTCGCCCGTGACCTGGTGGAGCATTTCGAGAACCGCCTGGCGGTGATGGACGGCAAGGCGATGATCGTCACGATGAGCCGGCGGATCGCCGTCGACCTCTACGAGGCGATCCGGGCATTGCGGCCGGAGTGGCACAGCGACGAAGATGACCAGGGTGTCCTCAAGATCGTCATGACCGGTTCGGCGTCTGATCCGCTTGCCTGGCAGGGTCACATCCGCAGCAAGACGCGCCGTGAGGCCCTGGCCCAGCGCTTCCGCGATCCGGACGATCCGTTCCAGATCGTGATTGTGCGAGACATGTGGCTGACCGGCTTCGATGCCCCCAGCCTGCACACCATGTATCTGGACAAACCGATGCGCGGGCACGGTCTGATGCAGGCCATCGCCCGTGTCAACCGTGTCTTCCGGGACAAACCCGGCGGACTGGTGGTCGATTACCTTGGTGTGGCAGACGAACTGAAACGGGCGATGGCGACCTACACCAACGCCGGTGGAGTTGGCAGGACGGCGCTCGACCAGAACGAGGCGGTGGCGGTGCTGCTCGAGAAGTACGAGATCTGCCAGGGGTTGTTCTATGGTTTCGATTACTCGTCATGGACCACTGGAACCCCCCAAGACCGCGTTTCACTGCTCGCGGCAGCCTCGAATCACATCCTCGCCCAGGAAGATGGCAAAAAGCGTCTGCTGGACGTCGTGACCCAGTTGTCGCAGGCGTTCGCGCTGGCAGTGCCCCACGAGGGAGCGCTGGCTATTCGGGACGAGGTCGGGTTCTTTCAACATGCTCGGTCGGTGCTGGCCAAGGGGATGCCCGGTGAGCGGAAATCCGATGAGGAGATGGAGTTGGCCATTCGCCAGATCATCTCCAACGCGGTGGCTTCTGATGAGGTGGTCGACATCTTCTCGGCCGCCGGCCTCAACAAGCCCGACATCTCGATCCTTTCGGACGAGTTCCTGGCTGAGGTCCAGGGCATGCCGCAGCGCAACCTGGCGGTTGAGCTATTGCAACGGCTCCTTGATGGCGAGATCAAGACACGATCGAAGCGCAATGTCGTCGAGGCTCGCTCGTTCGCTGACATGCTTGACGGAGCCGTGCGCCGCTATCAAAACCGGGCCATCGAGACTGCCCAGGTCATTGAGGAACTTATCGGCATTGCCAAAGAGATCCGTGCGGCAGACGCCCGGGGAGAGCGTCTTGGCCTGTCCGCGGACGAACTCGCTTTCTACGATGCCCTGGGTGTGAGCGATAGCGCCGTGGCCGTGCTCGGTGACGACACCTTGAGGATGATCGCGCTGGAACTTGTCCAGACCGTCCGCAAGAATGTGACGATCGACTGGACCATCCGCGAGAATGTCCGCGCCCAGTTGCGTGTCTACGTCAAGCGCATCCTGCGTAAATATGGCTATCCACCCGACAAGCAGGAGGCGGCGACGCAAACTGTCCTCGAGCAAGCCGAGGTGCTATCCGAGGTCTGGTCGCAGGTGTAGGGGCGCATCGCATGCGTTCGCCGTCAACGCCTTGCGGTTTTGGCTTGTACATGCCTCTTTCACTGTTATCCTGAGCGAAGTCGAAGGATCTCGAGCCACGGATCTTTCCAGGTGCCGTCAAGATTCGAGCGTCGAGATCCTTCGACTTCGCTCAGGATGACAGGTCAGGCGTACCGGTTCCTGCGCGAACATCGGTGGTGTCCAACGGCGGACGCATTGCAATGCGCCCTACCCCTGCGGGGGTTACCTCGTGCTACAGATCACCCGATGGATCCCGACCAGTTGGCTGCGGCCTTTGACGGGGCGGGGGCCGAGATATTCGGTGTCGAACTGGCCGGCGACTTTCTGCCAGGTGGTGTCGCTGATGAGGACTTCGCCCAGCAGCGCTTCGGATTGGAGACGGTTGGCGACGTTGACGGTGTCGCCGACGGCGGTGTAGTTCATCAGCTCCGGGGTGCCGATGTTGCCGACGACGGCTTCGCCGGTGTGGATGCCGATGCCGAACCCGACTGCGGATGCGAACCGGTCGCCGGCGGAGGCCAGCGCCTGTTGCATGGCCAGTGCTGCCCGGATGGCGGCGGCTTCGTGGTTGGTTACCTCAACTGGCGCGTTGAAGATGGCCATCAACCCGTCGCCCAGGAACTTGTCCAGCGTGCCAAGCTCGGCCAGGATCTCGCTGGTGGCGAGCGATAGGTAGTGGTTCAGCAGCGAGACGGTCTCTTCCGGAGTCTGTAGCTCGGCAGCGGTCGTGAAACCGCGGATGTCGGCGAAGAGGATCGTCACTTCCTGGCGGGTTCCGCCGAGCCGCACCGATTCCGGAGCCTGCAGCAATTGGTCGACGACCGGTGGAGCGAGATAGCGGCCGAACAGATCGCTGACCACCTGGCGCCGGCGGGATTCCGCCTCGCGGGCCTCTTCGAGCAGGACCATCGCCGTGCGGTCGTTGATCGTAATGACAAACCCCTCGCCGCCGGGATCTCCGGAGTCAGTCCGGAGAATCGCCACCCGTGCCGTCAGGTAGATCCGCTCCCGCTGGCCGATTGTGCCGTTCCAGTCGTGGCCGACCGGCATCGTGGCATTGTCCTGGCGGACTTCCTGCATCAGTGCTCCCAGCCAGGCAGCGACCGTTCCCGGCAGCAGGTCTTTCAGCAGGGAGCCGGTCGCAGTTTCCTCGGAATGGCCGAAGATATCGGCGGCCACTGGATTCCAGGTGGTGACCTGTCCTCGCCCATCAACGGCGATCAGGGCAGCTGACATCGAGCGGATGATCGAGCGCTGGTGAGCCTGAATCTGTCGCAGCCGTTCTGCCTGATCGGCCGTGGATTTATAGAGCCGGGCGTTCTCGATCGCCGCGGCTGCGTGGCCGGCAAAGGCAACCAGCAGGTCAAGGTCATCGCTGGTGAAGGTTCCGGTCTGGATCGAGGAGTCGAGATAGAGCGCGCCAATGACCCGCTCCTGCGCCGGCAGTGGCACACAAAGGATCGACCGCAGCGAAAGCCCGACGACCGACTGGCTGGCATGGGCAGGATCGCTCAGCGCATCGCTGATCATCTCCGGCCGGCCGGTGGAGACCACCCGGCGGACAATCGTCCCGCTGATGACAGTCCGGCCATCGGTTATCTCCTGAATCCGCCCGTCGTGGCGCATGTTGAACTGCCGGGCCTCGTCGACCAGTGGTTCGCCGGTCTCGTCGCAGAGGATGACGGCGGCATGTTCGCCACCGAGCAGTGCCAGCAACTCCTGCATCACCTCGCCGATCGTTTCATCGAGATCGAGCGAGTGGCCCAGCGAGCGCCCGGCACTCTGGAGTACCGAGAGCCGTTCAATGGTCAGCTCCGGCTCCAGCACGCCTTCGATCGCCTTCAGGACGACGACGCTGACGTTGTCTGAGCCGCCCTTGCGGTTTGCTGCTTCGACCAGCGCCGCAGCAGGATCTTCCTGGCCCGGCAGCGAGAGGATGGCGACGATTTCGGTGTCGGAGAGTTCGCGGGTCAGGCCGTCGGTGCAGAGCAGCAGTGTCTCGTCCGGCTCCAGCCAGTGTTCGATCAGGTCAACATCGATGGTAGGTTCCACGCCGATGGCACGGGTGACGACGTTGCGCCGTGGATGGCGGGCAGCCTCGTCCGGTGTCATCCTGCCGGCGTCAACTTCGCCGGCCACCCAGGTGTGGTCGACGGTGAGTTGTGTCATCCGGTTACGGCGGATGCTGTAGGCACGGGATTTGCCGGCGTGCAACAGGAAGACCCGGTTGCCGGTAATCGCCGCTGCCAGCACAGTTGCGCCGGAGACGCGGTTGCGTTCATCAAATGTCTCGTTGAGGGTATGGAGCA
>CAZRNC010000313.1:0-4059 GCA_964601285.1 uncultured Thermomicrobiales bacterium
TTGGTGACATCAATCGGCGTCATTGGCCAAACGAACGGCCCAAGGAAACTTGCTACCAGCAGCACCACCAGGATCACAATGCCGGCCATGGCCAGTTTGTGCTTCCGGAACTGCGACCAGGCGTCGCTCCATAGCGAACGGGACTTTCTTGCTGCCGCCAGGTTCAACTGCACTCCTGCACTTGCTGGCGGCTCTACCTGGGTATCGCTTACTTCTGACACTCTCGTATCCCTTGCTTGGCATGCTCAAAGACTCGTTAACCGGCGATTCGTCAGGAGTACTTGATTCTCGGGTCCAACACCCCGTACAGAATATCGGCAATCAGGTTAAAGATCACCACCAGAACCGAGAACAGGAATGTTAGCGTCATCACTACTGGCGTATCGTTGTTCGAAATCGACTCGATGAGCAGCCGGCCAAGACCCGGAATTCGGAAGATCTGCTCGGTAATCACAGCTCCGGTGATCACACCTGGAATCTGCAGGGCGACAATCGTCACCACCGGAATCAACGCATTGCGCAACACGTGGCGATTGATCACTTTCGCCTCACGCAATCCCTTGGCCCGGGCAGTTCGCACATAGTCGAGATGCAGGTTTTCAAGCATCGAGGCGCGCACAAATCGGGTCAGGGTCGCGCCGGAGAAGACACCCAGCACGGCGATCGGCATGATCGACTGCTTGAACTGGGCGACAATGTAATCCCAACCGGTCTCACTTAATGTCGATCTATAGATCATCGGGAACCAGCCTAAATTCACGCTGAATAACAAAATCAGCAACAGGCCGGTAAAGAAGGTTGGAATGGAGAACCCAAAGAAGGCGAGCGTGGTCGCAACGTTGTCAAAGACGGAGTACTGCTTCACGGCGGATAGCACCCCGACAGGGATTGCAATCAACAACCCCAAAATCAGCGCTGATCCACTAATCCAGAGCGTCGTTGGTAAACGCTGAATCAACAGGTCAACCACTGGTGCGCGTGTTCGGAACGAAATACCAAAGCTTCCTGTGACCATTCCGCGGAACCATTTCGCATAGCGAACCGGGATGGGATCGTCCAGCCCGAGGTCCCTGCGCATCTGCTGGCGAAGCTCCACCGGCACGGCGTCGTTCAACGCCAGATCCGACAATGGATCACCGGGAGCCATAGCCAAAATCGTAAAGATCACGAGGCTGATCAAGAAGAGTGTCGGAATCGCCGTCAACGTACGGCGAATGAGATAGCGACCCATCCTACCTGCTTTCAGTCAGTCTTCTGGTGCAGCCTAACGGCCCATATACTAGTCCCGGGTTCGATCAGAAACCAGGAACTCCCCCTCTAACTTCCGGTTCGGACGATTCATGTATAGCCCGAGCCCGGGTCGATGCATTGATGCGCTGCGAAGCTTGGCGCGAATCATACCATCGGATTTGGATAATTGCGTAACTTGCCAGCGCCGTCAAGTGCCAATCTGGAAGTTTCGGGGATAGAGCCCAGCCGGCGGATGCCGGCTGGGCCCGTCGAGATCGGGGAAACCGGGAAAACCGGGGATTCCCTAATCGTTGAGTGTCCAGTCCTTCATGCTTGGGATTGGATTCGACTGCCAGATGTAGCTCTGGTGTCCAGCGATCCGGTTGCTCTTGGCGGCACGGCCGGCAACGGTCAGGATCGTCATCTCAACCACATCTTCCCAAACCTGCTCGGTGATCTGGTGGACGATCTCCACCTGCCGGTCCTGGTCAATCGTGCCGACAAGCTCATCATGCCACTCGTCGATCTGCGGGTTCTGGTAGCGAGTGTAGTTCGCGCCAGACCAGCTGTTCGATGCCTGGGCAACACGGTCTGCACGCCAGCGGGTGGCGTAGGCAATCGGCACCGGACTGGCAGGGCCGGTGGTGAACTTCTCAAGGTCCGCCGTGAAGCGGCTGGTGGTGTCCGGGTTGCCCGGGTCACCCGAGAAGTACACTGCCGCTGTCACCGACTTCAGCTGCACCGTGAAACCAAGCTTCTCCAGCTCTGCCTTGTAGAGTTCCTGGGCACGCTGGCGAACCGGTGAGTCAGAGGTCTGGTACAGCAGGTCGAAGCCATCGAAGCCGGCTTCATCGAGCAGCCGCTGGGCTTCTTCCGGGTTGTACTCCCAGGTGATGTTTGGACTTTCGAACGGTCCCATGTTTGGCAAGAGGGCTGCAGTCGCTTCGTCGCCCTCACCATAGAGCGTTTCCTTGATGATCTGCCGTGGGATAACCAGCTCGATCGCCTTGCGGATGCGCCGGTCGCTGAAGAGCGGATGCTGGGTGCTTGGCTCGGAAACATTGCCATCCACCTCAGTCCGCGGGTCAGCGTGGTTCACCAGGATGCGCTCGTAGGAGACACCCGGCGTCACATCCAGCTCACCTTCGCCGGCTGCAATCAACTGGGCAAGCACCTGCGGCTCGACAACCAGGTTCCATGCCCAGTCGGCTTCACCGGTCTGGAGCACGGCACGAGCTGCCGATGCGGCGTCGCCGCCACCCTTCATCTCGACGGTGTCGAAGTGCGGCTTGCCAGGGTCCCAGTAGTCGTCGAACTTCTCGTACAGCACCACGTCGCCCGGGCGGAACTCGGTCAGCTTGAAGGCACCGGTGCCGATCGGATTCAGGTTGGCCGGTGCTTCGCGAGCGGCTTCACCCATGTACTCGCTGAAGATGTGCTCCGGGAGGATAAGACCATTGGATCCACGGAAGATGTCGAACCACAGCGGGTATGGCTCGGGGAAATTGAAGCGAACCGTGTAATCGTCAATGATATCCACCGACTCCATGTCAGCATAGACGCCAAATGTCGTCGGCGAGTTGCCATCAGACATGATCCAGTCGAAGGTGAACTTGACATCCTCGGCATTAAAGTCTTCGCCGTCGTGCCACTTCACACCTTCGCGCAGTTTCCAGATGCACCACATGCCGTCCGGATCGAGCGTTTCGTTCTCGACCGACGGATATTCAACACCCAGGTAGAAGATTGGGTTCAGGTCATCATCAAACTCGTAGAGCGGCTCGTAGACCACGCGGGAACCGTGGTAATCCTTGGTGCCCTGGGCATGGTGGGCATTGAGGATGGTCACAGCCTGCCAGTAGATGATATTGAGGTTGCCAAGGCCGCCGCGATCGCCAGATGGTTCTTCTTCTGGCTCTTCTTCCGCTTCCTCGGTTGGCTCGTCCTCTTCCTCTGGCTCTTCATCAGGTTCTTCGTCAGGTTCCTCGTCGGGTTCTTCTTCCTCTTCTTCCTCTTCCTCAGGGGCAGAAGTGGCAGTCGCTGCTGCAGGTGGAGTGGTAGCCTCTGGCTCGTCGTCGTCATCACCACATGCGGCCAACAGGCCCGCAATGACTGGTGCGCTCAGACCAAGAGCCATCGCTCGCTTGAGGACAGACCGGCGCGAAAGCTGGCCGGCAAATACCTCATTGCGCAGCTCTTCCAGACTGCCGTTGTGCAGAGTCATTAACAATCTCCTCCATCGGCCCACGTTTCCGGGCCGCTCAACCAAAGACCAGGTCAAGAACCACCATTACGTCTCTGAGCAGATCTCCCTTCTCCGCTTGTCTGCAACCAGGACGAGTGATCAACCTCCGATCGCCGGCGCCAGGTGGGTGCTTTCTTCCGGATTACTCTTGCGGGTGGCAGGTTCGCCTCCACAAATCCGAAAACCGTTCACCACGCAAACAGCGTGTTCGCTGGGTACACCATTCGCCTTTTTCCGGCGTTTGAGGGATCAACATCGTCCTCAACGACCGTTTGCAGTACTCGTCCTGAGAATGCGCTTATTGTAAGAACGTCTACCGGTCGCTGTCAAACCAACCCCAAACCGGCCATCGGGATCGCCCAATCCGTTGCACAACAACAACCGCTTGCATGCAGGCAACTGCTTGAACTGACTCAACTTGGTCCTATACATTCGATTACGTATGGAATTCAAATCTGGACGTATCACTGGCTGGTACGTGGAACCTGTCCAGCCACGCCCCGCCGGGGTAGGGGCGCATCGCATGCGTCCCATTCGCATCAAGTTAGGCGAAGTTCACTGGCGTGGGCTCCAAACTGCAATTG
>CAZRNC010000314.1:0-4048 GCA_964601285.1 uncultured Thermomicrobiales bacterium
TGCTTTCGTAGCTGTCTACCGGTTGGTGATCAGGTTGCGGGCGCGACGCTCTTCGTAACATGCTCCGTAGCCTACCACCGCGCGGTTGTTCGATCTCTAGTCCCGGGAAGTCAGTGCATCACGGATTTCACGCAGAAGGACAACCTCTTCGGTCGGCTCTTCCGGTGCTGCTTCCTCTTCCTTTCGGAACCGTTCGATGAACTTGACGATCAGGAAGAGCGCCAATGCAACCTGCAAGAGCACAACCACGGCGGTCAGGAACGAACCGTATCGAATTTCGCTGCCATTCAACGTAAACGTCAGGGCAGCGAAGTTGGCTTCACCAAAGATTGCAGCGATAAGCTGCATAAGAATATCGTCTACAAACGATGTGACCACTGCTGCGAACGCGACACCCATAACGAACGCAATCGCGAGGTCAAGGACATTACCACGCATCAGGAAGGCCTTGAAATCGGCAACCATAGAAGACCACTCCCCTTCTTTACAACGCGAAACTACACCTGAGACTTGTCCCCACCGCCTCCTGTCCACTTGCCAACGCGATCCCCCGACCGCTTTCAGCACGAAGGTGATGTTTCCAATATACAGTGATCCCGAAGGCAAACACATTACCCTCGAACGGCGATCACCTTGCGCTGGGGTTGCGAGAGGAACTCACAGCCGTTCGCGGTCACAACGATGTCTTCCTCAAGCGAGAGAAAACCAAACCCTTCGACCGGGCTGCCAATCTCCAGTGTATAGACCTCGTTCTCCTCAAGCAGACCGTACGGCCGCTGGCCATAGCGCTCCCACCGGGGACCAAGCACCGTGCCGCCATCATGACAGGCCCGGCCCATCTGGTGGCCGAGCGCGAACTGCCACTCGGGCAGCCCTTCTGCGGCGAAAATCTCCCGTGCGACGTTGTCGACTTCCCAGCCGGCAACACCCGGCCGAATGAACGCGGCAGCAGACTGGATACATCGATCAACAATGGCGAAGATGCGTTGCACGTCAGCCGGCGGTTCGTCCTCGCCCGCTCTGAGGATGTAGAACGTCCGCTGCATATCAGAGGCGTACTCATCCTCGTTGACACCGAAATCGATGGCCAGCAGATGGCCCGCTTCAAGTGCTATGTCGGTCGGCGCGACATGGCCAACCGGCGACTCAGGCCCGGCCGTCACGGTTGGGCAATACTCCCACGTCCAGGAAGAACCCAGCCGGCGTTCTTCAAGCTGACCGTGCATAAATGCGCCGATCTGCCGCTCGGTAACCCCTGGCCGGATCATCCGCTCCGTTGCTTCCCAGATACGTTCGGTCGTCTGCACGGCCTGGCGGATGCGCTGTATTTCGGTTGCTGATTTGCGGCCACGGACCTTTCGCGGAATATCGCCGGCTGAAATCAGGCGGTCGAGATATGGAGTCCCTTGCAGGTGCTCGACCAGCAGGAGATACATCCCATGCGTCAGTCCGTCGGCCATGCTGTCGTCGGTCGCATAGTTCAGCGCGATCGTCTTCGGGTCGCGCTTGCTGATCTCGCGCACCAGGTCGCCACTGATCCCCTGGACGTAGCCGACCACGTTGTCCCATGCGCCGGTCGATTTGACGTTGGCGACATCTCCGGTGCCGACGATCGCAACGTGGTCTCCGTTGCGATCGATCAAAAACGCCGACTCCCAGGTGACGCTCGTTCCAACGACCAGCGGCAGGCTCGGATCGCCCATGACATCACTCTCCCGGGCAAGGAGCATCCAGAGATCAACATTCAGTTCATCGAGGATCGCCTCAGCCTGGACGATTTTCTCCCGGACGATGTTGCCCGATCCGTCGTCTACCATCAGGTGGTCCTATCTCCGCATCTTGATGACTTTGTACGCCTCTGCCATCTCCAGCCCGCCGGCCTGGCCAACATCCCGCGCTCTGTTGCGCATGCGCTCTTCCAGCGTCTCGGCTGTCCCGACCTGACTCTCGTGAGCCTTCAGCGCATGCACTTTGCGATGGAGCGTGGTGCTGATGTCGATGAACTTGTCCGGTGATTCCGAACCGTACAGCCATAGCTCGGCGACCTTGTGCGGTTCGAGTCCTGCTTCCAGATGCTCCGGGAAGTAGAGCGGATCCCGCGCGGTCGGATAGACCGAATCAACGGCTGCCGTGCCGACTGCCCGGTGATCAGGATGGAGCGCGTAGGGCCGGAACGGATCATGGGAGATCACAATATCCGGGCGGTACTTCCGGATCTGGCGGACGATCTTCTCTCGCAACGTGAGGTCGGGAACCAGTTCGCCGTCGCCGCAACGCAGGAACTCGACTGTTTTGACACCGAGTCTGCTGGCTGCTTCTGACTCTTCACCCTCTCGCAGGGTCGCGAGGTCAGCAGGGCTGATATCTCGCCGCGAGGTTCCCTTGTCGCCAGAAGTGACCTGCACAATGATCACGTCGAAGCCGGCCTCGGTGAACCGGGCAATCGTCCCGGCCGAGGAGAACTCGGCATCATCCGGATGGGCCACGACGACCATGACCGTCTTGTATGACTCGTCCACATCGAGTGGCGCTGGTTGAGGCTGTTCTGTTGTTGCAGACATCGCTATGTCGCAATCCTTTCACAAGAGTCCACTAGCTCCGGACAGCGCATCTGCCACCGCCCGGATCCTCCGTTTGAACGCATCCTGCGTTTCATTTGTGCCGACAAGATAGCACGTCCAGTCCTCTCGGCGGCTAGAATTGGGGATTGGACGGGGAATGAGGGGGATACTATCGACACGCTCAACATCCTGATGGTCGCGCCAACATCGTTTTTTGCGGACTATGGCTGCCACGTTCGCATCCTCGAAGAGGAACGGGCACTCACCGCGCGCGGGCACCAGGTGCTGATTACTACCTATCACAACGGTGATAACCTGCCGGGCGTCAAGATCCGGCGAACGGTTGGCCTGCCCTGGGGAACCAGGATCATGGTTGGCTCATCCCGTCACAAGATTTACCTGGACGCGATGCTCTTCTTCACCGTCCTGCGCCAGGCCCAGCGCTTCAAGCCGGACATCATCCATGCCCACCTCCACGAGGGAGCGCTCATCGGCAGCGTTGTGGGCCGCCTGCTCGGCATCCCGGTGCTGTTTGACTATCAGGGATCACTGACCGAGGAGATGCTCGATCATCGTTTCATCCGTCCCGGCGGTCTGCGCGAACGGTTCATGCGCCGGCTCGAGAGAGTTATCGATCGGTTGCCCGCAGTCATCGTCCCCAGTGGCACTGCCGCTCGCGATCATCTGCTGTCAAAGGGCTTTCGCAACGACCAGGTGCAACTCCTCGCCGACGCGGTGGACACAACGCGGTTTGATCCCGAGAAGCAGGCAGCAAAGCGTTTGGTGGTTCGCGAAACGCTTGGCATCCCGGCCGATGCACGGGTCGTCGTCTACCTGGGGTTGCTTGCCGAATATCAGGGAACATCACTGCTGATAGAAGCGGCGGACCAACTGCTCGAACGCCACCCGGACATGTATGTCATCGTGGCCGGCTATCCGGGTGTCGACAAATACGCGGCAATTGCCGCCCGGAGTCAGCACGCCAACCGCATGCTCTTCCCGGGGCGCATCGCCTATCGTGACGCCCCATCCCTGTTGGCCGCCGGGGACGTTGCTGCCGCACCGAAACGCTCCACCACCGAGGGCAATGGCAAATTGTTCAACTACATGGCCATGCAACTGCCGATCGTCGCGATCGACACCCCCGCCAACCGGGCAATCCTCGGAGATCTCGGTAACCTGGTTCCGCCCGATTCTCCGTCTGCATTTGCAGAAGCAATCGAAGCGGCGTTCGAAACACCGGATGAGCATCGAATTGCCCTCCGCAACCGCGTCTCGAACCATTTCTCCTGGCAAGAACGTGTGCTAGGTCTCGAATCCATCTATGCCGGCATTCTCAACCCACGCAAGGGCGGAGAGCACTCCCTGCAAACCGAATCCCAAACCCCGCCGGCGGATTGACGCGACAAAGCGTGCGCTTGATGCCTTGAATTTGCATGCAATGCATAGGCGTAGATATGTCGTCCCTCCTTCGTCGGGACGACATA
>CAZRNC010000315.1:0-4034 GCA_964601285.1 uncultured Thermomicrobiales bacterium
ACACACCAGCTGGCTGGACCGGCCACCGGTCTGGCTGGTGCGCAACTGGATTTGGATCCTGGTGCTGATGCTGGGACTGGTGACGGTGAACGAAGTGATTGATCGATGGGCGCTCCACCGCGTCCGAGGGATGTACCGCGACTACCAGGCTCGCTATCTGGGTGGAGGTCGATAGTGAGACATCGCGAATATCTGACGTTGTTGTTCTGCGCCTCGGTTTTGACCGGGGCGCTTCTCGTTAGGGGGATATGGTGACGCTGATTCCAATTCTGACCACGCCGCAACAGTCCCCGTTTCGGTGCGGCACCCACATTTCGGAGGACCTGTTTGTCCAGGAACTTGACAAGAAGGGAGCGCTGCGGTCTCCGCTCTTCGAGGGCGAATCGAACCCTGAAGCAGCGGCTCGACTGATCTATCAGGACATCGTTGCCGGCGGTCACAGCGCCGAGGTCTTCATCGGCATTGCCGGCCGGGAGCATAGCTACGGAACGAATCCGAATAGCGTGCTCCACCGGATGCGAACGAGGTCGTGGGGCAATGCCCGCACGATCAGGACACCCGGTATGGCCGGAGAGATCGTCCGGGACCCGGTGCGAGGCAGCACCTACGCGAAGTACCGAAGCGTCCGGGACTCCGTGCGTGACCTGATGTATCGCTATGACGACCCGACGTTTGACTATCAGAAGAAGGGTGCGGTAACGATCGCCCAGACGATCGCAGTCCACGCGCCGGCTGAAGACAGCAACAACCCGGAGTCGTTTGCCTGGTTCATCGTCAATGTGGTGAACGGCCTTCGCAGCCGCATGACGCCGATCGTTCCTGGTGGTGATTGGCCACTGATTCCGTTCATCGCGGCCGACAGCCGGCATCACACCAAGGGGCGGACTGTTGCATGGCCGGACCGGATTATCTGGCACCACACTGACGGTTGGGACTCGCTCAACTGGCTAACCATCAGCCCGAACAGCAACGTCTCGGCAACCTATCTCGCTAACCATGACGGAACGCCACGAGCGCAGCTGGTGCGACATGAGGACACACCGCATACCACCGGGTCTGTCTGGAATCCGAGATCGTTGACGGTTGAGTGGGAACGAAAGTGGCCGGATCAGCGGCCGCCGACTGACTCACAGTACCGCAATCTTGGCCGGCTAGGGGCGCAGATCATCCTCACCGAACGGACTCGTGGGAATCCCAACTTCGCCGGTGTCCCGAGACGGGTGCTGTACATGGGGCATAACGATGCTACCGGATCGACAACCTGCCCAGGTGACCTGTCGCCCGATCGACTCTTCGAGGCGACACTGCTTGCACTGGCTGAATACGACAACCGGCCTTCCGACCGTCCTGGCATGCGGTTCTTCCCGGAGACCGGACGCTATCTCTACGGCGGATTCCGGACGCTCTGGGAACAGTTGGAAACCGCCGATCGCCACCTCGTTATGCGCGTAGCTGGTCCACCAGTGACTGATGAGGGTTGGGCAGTCGTCAACGGGCAGCGCCGGCGGGTGCAGTTCCTGGTGAAAGGAGTCCTGGTCTGGAATGAGCAGCTCACGGATCCGTACGACGTGACGTTCCTGAACCGGGACGAATGGGAACGGATCGAATCATTCGAAGAGGATCGGGTTGCGGCCTGATTCTCAGCATTCTGACGTACAGAATCCCCGAATCACACATTACAGAAAGGACCTGACGATGGACTACACCTTCAACGTAACTCGCGAGACTGTCTGGTTTCTGCTGATCGCATTCCTGACACCGATCTTTACGGCCCTGGCTGCGTTCGACGAAACGTCACTGACGGAATGGCAGCCATGGGCAGTGGGTATCTTTGCGGCGGCAATCCGGGCGCTGTTTGCGGCTGTGCTTTCAGTGGTTGGTGGTTCGCCGGCCGGGAGGTAGCGCTGACCACTTCTACCCTTCTCCCTTCCCGCGTGTGCCCTCTCTGCTTCGGCAGGGAGGGCACCTTTTTGTGTTCGTAGGTATTGAAGTTTCGACGCCGCCGTGGGACCTCCGTTGCCAAGATTCTCGCGCTCATACCGATCCATGTCTTTGACCATACATCTTGATGCATCAGTCCACGATGGCTATAACCTTCAATGCAAGGGGGTCGAATGATGGACGATCAGCGATTCTGGTCAAGAGTAGACATGTCTGGAGACTGCTGGCTCTGGACCGGGCCTGTTCGTAGCTATGGCGCCGGCAAGGTCATTATGCGGGTTTCTGGAAGGTCAAGAGACATCTCAGCACACCGACTGGCATGGGAGATGGAGCATGGTGCGGTCCCTGATGGGATGAAAGTCGTTCAGACATGTGGCAACCCGCTCTGTGTGCGCCACCTTCGGCTGTCACCGTCGCGCTTCACCAAGATTCAGGCTCGCCATATCGACTCGCCTCTGCCGGAAAGACCCTCTCGTGTTTCCGATATGAAGTGGTCGCTTTTCGAGCGCCACGTCAAGGACTTCGAGTCTTACGATGCGCTAGCGGCTGAGATGAAGATGCCACTGACAACTGTCAGGACGATCATTGAGCGTATGTCCGTCCGAACACTGCAGACACCAACTCCACCGGGTCCGCATCCGGTAACCGATCGGCCTGATGGCGTCACCGATCGAGATTGGTCGATCTATCGCCGGCACATTCACAAAGGAGAATCGCAAGCTTCGATTGGAAGAGATATGGGCATCTCCCGGGAGCGCGTCCGACAGATTATTCGGGCAATCGAGAGCTAGGAGATCGCACACATCCCCATCCTGCCGATGCTCATCAGTTCTTAGGTTGTCGGCTTAGAACGGCGGTGGCTCTTCTCCTCGTTCAGGAACTTCGTGTTCGAGGTAGGAAACGACCTGCTTTGCTGTCTTGACGAGCTGATCGAATGTGAGAATCTCGATTCGATGAAGGTGCCCATTCAGCTTGCGGAGTTCGGCGATTTGACCATCATCGATGTCGCGCCCAATGATTATCTTTGCTCGGATCTTGTCAACTCGCTCGCCGTCCTCTGCTCGGATGCTGTGGATTTGCTTTTCAATCCTGTCAATGTAGTGCATAACCTGACCAATGACCTTAGTGAGATCGGCCCTTGGATAGAAGCAGTCGTGTGAACTGTCGTAGTTGAACAATGGGTGACCATCAAGAGTCCTCTTGATTTCAACGATCTCCAGGTATCCATCCACCGTTCGACGGAGCATGAAGTCAGTTTGGCTATCCCTTACCCATGCTCTCCGATCTAACAGTTCACTGTATTCGCTTCCAAACATCCAAGGATTGAGGGCGAGAAACTTCTGATAGTCTTCCTCGACAGAGTTGAACTGGATCAGCGCTTCAAGCTCTGCAATTGCAGCTTTGAATCTGGACACGTTCATAGCTGCGGAGAAATACCGCGCAGATTCAGGATTCTGCCGTACTTGATCCAGTAGGTGGGAGATGACCTCTCCATAGTTGTCGATCTGATCAATGATTTCTACCAGTATTGCTGACTTGTCGCTGGAGGAAGACGCACCGACGACATTCCGTATTCGATCTAGGTCATTCCCGCCTCCGACAGGAGTCACTAGATACTCGCCTGACTTTTCCGGAAGCAGGTCGCCAACGATCATGCTCAGGAATGTATGCAAGGCGGCGATCTCGTCTCCTTCGTCATTGTCCAAGGTTATCGAATTTGGGGATGATAGAGTCCATCCCTTCTCTGATGCTTTGCCGCCTTTTCTGTGGCGGTAGGTTTCTATGGTCACTCCATCGTGATGATATTCACCCGTTTCTTGATTCACGATTACTTGTCGTCGAACTACCTTGTAGGCCCTTGGCCCGTTCTTCAGGATGGCGTAGTCTGTGAACCTGATGTTCGGCTGATTGGAATGCTGTCGTTCACGCCGAACGGTCAGTATCTCCCCGATTGATAAGTCAGCAAGGCCAATGTGCTCGTCAACCATCCAGATTCTTACCTCTGCGCTCCCTCAGTCGTTCCACCTTCTCTGTGATTCGCTTCCGCCGGCGCTTAGTCTCATCATCATCAACTGTCGCTGTCACGATTCCGC
>CAZRNC010000316.1:0-4033 GCA_964601285.1 uncultured Thermomicrobiales bacterium
AAAAAACGGGCACAGCCGCAGTGGCTGTACCCGTTTGATGTAGCCTGGCTGGAAGGTCTAGTCCTTCTTGCTGCCCAGGTTGTCCCGGATAGCGTCGGATACGGTCTCATTGAGGTTATCCGGAACCTTGTCAGCGAGCGATCCGCCGCCAACCTTGCCGAGCACCCCATCAACCTTGTCGGCCGTGAGATTTTCCTGGACGGCATCGGCAACCTTGTCGGCAGCATCCGCCGGAAGCAAGTCTTTCGCCTTATCGAACAGACCACTCATGGTGCGTTCCTTTCGTACAGAACCACTGTCGGTTTGTCCAGTATGCGGCAGAATTTCCGCAATTACCAGATCCAGTAGCGGCACTCTAGCCCTGTGCGGCCCCGTCGTAGGTCTCCTTGCGGGCGTTCGAGCGCATGAACGCGAGATACTCGTCCTTCGACATCACCGGCTTGTAGCCGTCCAGGAGTTCCTTCGCACCGGTAGCGCCGTCTGCCAACAGGTCAATGACGGTCATCGCCATCAGCTTGGCCGGAAAGACGTAGGCCATGTACTTGTCGGAGATGGCCCAGTCGCTGCCGTGGCCGGTGCCGGAGAACCCGGCAACGTGCGGGTGGAGCGCCGGCATGATATGTGCAATGTCGCCCATGTCGGTCGATCCCGTCCGGTGGCCTGTATCTTCCCACTCGTCCTCGCCGTGGAAGCTCAGGAAGTTCTGCTTGAAGTAGGACGACATCACCGGGTCATTGAAGAGCGGCATGTAGCCCGGCAGGGTGGTGATCTCGACTGAACCGCCGAGGGCCATTGCACCGGAGCGAAGTGCGCGGTCCACCTTGAACGATGCGTCCTCGATTGCCTCAGCCGTCTTCCCGCGGATCATCGTCTCGAAGCGAACATCGTTAGGAATCACGTTCACCAGGTCACCACCACGAGTGAGGATCGGATGAATCCGGACAGTGTCATCGTCGCGGAACGTCTCGCGCTGGGCGTTGATCGCCGAAAGCGCGAGCTGGGCCATGTAGAGCGAGTTGATACCGCGATGTGGTGCGCCGCCGGCATGGGCTGCCTTGCCGACAAAGCGGGCCTGCTTGCCAACGAAGCCATTGTTAGATGCAGAGATGCCGGCCTTGGCGGTCATGTTCTGGCTGCTTGCGCCATGGACCATCATCGCCATGTCAACATCATCGAACGCGCCGAGACGGATCATCTCGCTTTTGCCACCCAGGAACTCGGTCTTTCCCTCGTCGCGCAAGCTGACCCGGTAGTCGATTTCGACATACTCCTCAGCCGGCATCGCGAAGAAGGCCACGTTGCCTGCCAGTTCCTCGAGAACTCCAGACTTGAGCAACCCGTTGGCCACACCAAGCATCGTCATCAACTGCGCGTTGTGACCGCAGCAGTGCGCCGCGCCGGTTTCAGCATTGGCAAACTCATGGTCAGCGACCAGCACCGAATCCAGCTCGCCAATAACGCCAACAGTCGGACCGGATGATCCGCCCTGGACCATGGTCTTGAGTCCGGTAATGGCAATGCCCTCTTCGAAGCCGAGGTTCAGGCGGGCAAACTCCTGGGCGATGATCTTCGAGGTGCGGAACTCACGGAAACCAAGCTCCGGATCGCGGTAAATGCGTTCGCCCACCTCGATCAGGTGGTCGGCATTGCTGTCGATTTCGGCCAGCACACGCCGTTTCAGGTCTTCATGCAACATGACAGGACACTCCCTTTCAACAACAGGTCATTTCCTGAACGGCATCATCGTTGAGGCAGGCGGTGCTGTCAATCGGCGGGCAAACAAAAAGACGGCCCGCGAGGGGCCGCCTTGGTGAGTAGCGCATACGGGATTCGAACCCGTGATCTCCGCCTTGAGAGGGCGGTGTCCTAGGCCGCTAGACGAATGCGCCGCGTACCTGTTGGCAGGAGAGTATACAAACTGGTTGGCTGGCCGTCAATCCGGCCAAACAAAAAGTGTGCCGGGCTGGTGAAATCCACCAGCCCGGCATGTTGTATCGCAACGCTTGAGTGAAGTTGCCTGGGTTAGAACATCCCGATGCGGTCATTGACGCGGCGGGCTTCCATGTAGTCCCGGCGAGCCTCGACTGCGTTCGGTCCACCGTGGCCCATCTGGGCGACGGAGCCATAGTAGGATTCGAAGCCAGCGTCGTGTCGGGCAACCGTGCTCTTCATCGAGCGAACGAACCGAGTAATCACATTCATTGTCGTCCACCTTTCCGGCGGTTCACTGCCTTCATTGGCAGTAGATCGTTCATTGGCTTTATATTATCACCATATGCGAATATATGCAAGGGGTTCTTTGGAGTGACTTTCGTCCTGCTTGTCTGCACCGCATTTCCCACGCGCAGGCCACTCTCGGTTATCATTCTCTAACTACTTGTGAAGGCTGACATCCTGCATTACTGCACCAACCTGCAGGATCAGCCGATGGCAACCACCAATAAGGAGAACATGGAATGGTACAGGCGCCGGACAAGACTGCCAGCAGGCATGGACTGGAGCATCATGGGCTGAGGCCGGCCCGCGATGTCTATTGGAACCTGCCGGCCAGCCGGCTCTATCAAGAAGCCCTCAAACGCGGAGAAGGCGAACTGGCAAGCCATGGCCCGCTCTCCGTCGACACCGGCCAGTACACCGGCCGCTCCCCCAAGGACAAGTTCATTGTCCAGCAATCACCCAGCGACCAACACATCTGGTGGGGCGCCGTCAACCAGCCATTCTCTCCCGACAGCTTCGACGCCATGCACGAACGTGTGACCGCCCACCTCAATAACCAGGACCTTTTCGTGCAGGACCTCTATGTCGGCGCAGACCCGGGAAACCGGCTGCCGATCCGGGTCATTACCGAGCAGGCCTGGCATAGCCTCTTTGCACGTAACATGTTCATCCGGCCAGACCGCGATGAGTTGTCCGAGATTGTTCCCGAGTTCACCATTCTCCAGGCCCCGTCGTTCTCGGCCGTTCCGGAACGAGACGGAACGGGCACACCAACGTTCATCCTGGTGAACCTTGAGAAGAACCTGATCCTCGTTGGCGACACCGAATATGCAGGCGAAATCAAGAAGTCGATCTTCTCCATCATGAACTACCTGATGCCGCTCAAGGGCGTGATGTCGATGCACTGCTCGGCAAATGTCGGCGAAGATGGCGATGTCGCACTCTTCTTCGGCCTCTCCGGCACCGGCAAGACAACACTCTCCTCGGATGCCAGCCGCACCCTGATCGGCGACGACGAACATGGCTGGACCGATTCGGGCGTCTTCAACTATGAGGGTGGCTGCTACGCCAAGGTCATCAACCTCTCGGAAGAGGCAGAACCTGAAATCTACGGAACGACCCGCACGTTCGGGACGATTCTCGAAAACTGCATCCTCGATCCCGATACTCATGAGATTGACTACACCGACGACTCGATCACCGAGAACACCCGCGCAGCCTATCCGATCGACATGATCCCGAACGCGTCGCCAACCGGCCAGGCAGGACACCCCACCAACATCTTCTTCCTGACTGCCGACGCATTCGGCGTGTTGCCGCCAATCTCAAGGCTGACACCCGAGCAGGCTTCCTATTACTTCCTGCTTGGCTACACCGCCAAGGTCGCCGGCACCGAGCGCGGCCTGACCGAACCTGAAGCTACGTTCTCTACCTGCTTCGGAGCGCCATTCATGACGCTGCACCCGAACGACTATGGCCGGCTGCTCGGTGAGAAAATCCGCAAGCACAAGCCGAACGTCTGGCTGATCAACACCGGCTGGACCGGCGGCGCATATGGCACCGGCACCCGGATGTCCATCCAACATACCCGCGCCATGATCAACGCTGCATTGAATGGCGACCTGGACGATATCGAGACCCGCGAAGACCCGATCTTCGGCATCCACATCCCGGTTTCGGTTCCAGACGTGCCGGCCGAAGTGCTTGTTCCAAGCACTGCCTGGGACGACAAGGATGCCTACGACCGCACCGCCCGGCACCTTGCCAGCCTGTTCAACGAGAACTTCAAGCAGTACGCCGACCAGGTCGACGAAGA